>DASUZG010000388.1:0-4074 GCA_036376995.1 Azonexus sp.
CTGAGCGTCGAGCGCATCGGCCAGCACTGCACGTCCACCGCGATGATCCTGTGCATGCACTACTGCGCCACCGCCGTCATCGAAGCCTTCGGCGACGAAGCGACGCGCCGGGCCATCGCCGAGGGCCGCCACCTGTCCACCCTGGCCGTTTCCGAGACCGGTTCGCGCAGCCACTTCTGGGCGCCGGTCGGCACCGCCACGGCGGCCGACGGCAAAATCCGGCTGGACGGCCACAAGAGCATGATCACCTCGGCCGGCGAAGCCGACTCCTACGTCTGGTCGAGCCGGCCGGCCGCCGCCGAGGGCGCCAGCACGCTGTGGCTGCTGCCGGGCGCGGCCGCCGGCCTGACGGTGCAGGGCCGCTTCGACGGCCTCGGCCTGCGCGGCAACGCCTCGGCGCCGATCCTGGCCGAGGCCGTGCACATCGCCGAATCCGCCCGCCTGGGTGCCGACGGCGGCGGCTTCGACATCATGATGGGCACCGTCGTCCCCTACTTCAACCTGATGACCGCCGCCGTGTCGCTCGGCAACATGGAAGCCGGCCTCGGCAAGGCCATCGCCCACGTCACGGCGACCCGCCACCAGCACCTCGGCCAGTCGATCGCCGACCTGCCGACCGTCCGCGCCTATCTCGGCCGCGCCCGGATCAAGGTCGATTCGGCGCGCACGCTGTTCCTCGACACGCTGGACGCGCTGGAAAGCGGCCGCCCCGACACCCTGCTGCGCCTGCTCGAAGTCAAGGCGGCCACCGCCGAGACCGGCGTCGACGTCACCGACCTGGCCATGCGCGTCTGCGGCGGCGCCGCCTTCCGCAAGGACCACGGCGTCGAGCGCCATTTCCGCGACGCACGCGCGGCCACCGTCATGGCGCCAACCGCCGACACCCTCTACGACTTCATCGGCAAGTCCATCTGCGGCATGCCGGTCTTCGGCTGAAAGGACATCACATGAGCGAAACACTGGTCATGGGCGCCGTCGCCTACGCGCCCAAGGTCGTCACCATCTGGGAAGGCTTCAAGAGCTGGTTCGCCGAGCGCGGCCTGCCTTTCGACTTCGTCCTCTATTCCAATTACGAGCGCCAGGTCGAAGCGCAATTCACCGGCGACCTCCATGTTGCCTGGAATTCGCCGCTGGCCTGGGTGCGCGCCGAGCGCAAGGCGCGGGCGCGCGGCCTGGAAGCGACGGCCATCGCCATGCGCGACACCGACCAGGACCTGAGTTCGGTGCTGGTCGTGCGCAGCCGCGACGGCGCCGCCGACCTGGCTGGCCTTTCCGACCAGCGCATCGGCTTCGGCGCCATCGACTCGCCGCAGGCGACGCTGATCCCGCTCGATCACCTGCGCCAGGCCGGCCTGGTCGCCGGCCGCGACTACCGGGCGCGGCGCTTCGACGTGTTGGGCGGCAAGCACGGCGACCACATCGGCGGCGAGCGCGAGGCGGCGCAGGCGCTGATGGCCGGCGAGATCGACGCCGCCTGGATGATCGACGGCAATTACCAGGCCTTCGCCAACGAAGGCGTGCTGCCCAGCGGCGCGACGCGCGTGCTGGCCCGCACCGGGCTGTACGACCACTGCAACTTCACCGTCAGCCCGGGCGCCCCGGACGCGCTGATCGGCCGCTTCACCGAGCTGCTGCTCGGCATGCGCTGGGACGACCCGGCGGTGCGCCCGCTGCTCGAACTCGAAGGCCTGCGCGCCTGGCGGCCGGGCCGCACGTCGGGCTACGCGCTGCTCGAACGGGCGGTGGACGACGAAGCTTTCTACGATGCCGAAGGGAACATCCTTGCTGCCGACTATCGATATTGAGCACTACGGCTTCGATGCCGGCGCCCACGTCCGCCTCAAGCTGGCGCTGGCCGGCCTGCCGGTCGGCGGCCGCCTGGCGGTGACCGGTGCCGGCGACGCCTGGAGCGGACCGCTGGCCGGCTGGTGCCGGCAGCAGGGCCATGCCGTCGACTTCGCCACGGCGGCCGGCCGCACCACCGCCACCGTCACCCGCGGCAGCGTCCAGGCCGGCCGCTGGGCCGGCGCCGCCCAAACCGGCGCCATCGATCCGCGCCAGCCCGGCGCCGTGGCGGCCGTCGCCGATCCGGCCTGGGGCCTGGCGGCGCGCGGCGCCACGGTGGAAGCCGGCGGCCCGGCCTTCCCGTTTCGCCTGAACCGCCAGGAAGCGGTGTGGGCCGACACGGCCGCCGCGATCTACGCCGAGGCCGTGGCCGCGCAGTGGAATGCCGACACCGCCATCGACTGGGCGGCGCCGTTCGAACTACCCGACGCGATCGAGGACGCGGTGGTCCAGGTGATGACCTACATGGTCGAGAACGAGAACGCCGCGCTGATCGTGCCGGCGCGCTTTCTCGGCCAGCTGCATCCGCACTACCGCGAAGTGCAGGCGGTGCTGGCCCTGCAGGTGGCCGACGAGGCCCGCCACATCGACGTGTTCACCCGGCGCATCGCGTTGAAGGGCCGCCAGCCCGGCACCTCCTCGGTCGGCGGCCAGTCGTCGCTGAAGACGCTGATCGACGAGACCGAGTTCTCGGTCGCCCAGTTCCTGCTCGCGGTCCTGGGCGAAGGCACCTTCGTCAGCCTGCTCAACTTCCTGCACGCCCACGCCCCCGACCCGGTGACGCGCCAGATCGCCCGCCTCGCGGCGCGCGACGAGGCCCGCCACGTGGCCTTCGGCATGGCCCACCTCGGCCAGCAACTGGCCGGCGACCCGGCCTTGCAGGCGCGCCGTGTCAATGCCGTGGAAGCGCGCTTCGACTCGCTGGCCGGCACGTCCGGCCTCAACGAGGACGTCTTCGATGCGCTGATCCTGCTCGCCGCCGGCGCCACCGACGGCACGGCCATCGCCGCCGGCTACGCCCGCGTCCAGGAACTGCTGCAGGACATGGCGCGCGGCCGCGAGGCGCGGCTCAACAAGTTGGGCTTCGCGCCCGACTCGGCGCGCCGGCTGGCGGCGCTGCACACGCGCAATTTCATGTAGGCTCGCGGCCATGGAGCGCTTCGCATGATCATCGGCACCGCCGGCCACATAGACCACGGCAAGACCACGCTGGTCAAGGCGCTGACCGGCGTCGACTGCGACCGCCTGAAGGAAGAGAAGGCACGCGGCATCACCGTCGATCTGGGCTACGCCTACACGGCGACGCTCGGCTTCATCGACGTGCCGGGGCACGAGAAGCTGGTGCACAACATGCTGGCCGGCGCCACCGGCATCGACTTCGCGCTGTTGGTGATCGCCGCCGACGACGGGCCGATGCCGCAGACCCGCGAGCATCTGGAAATCGTCGAGCTGCTCGGCATCCGCCAGGGCGCCGTGGCCCTGACCAAATCCGACCTGTGCTCGCCGGCCCGCCTCGCGGAAGCGACCGCGGAAATCGCCGAACTGCTGGCCGGCACGGCGTTGGCCGGGGCGCCGGTGTTCCCGGTGGCGGCGACAACCGGCGGCGGCATCGCCGAGCTGCGCGCCCATCTTGAAGCGGCGGCTGCCGACTGCGCCCGGCGGCCGGCCGCCGGCGGCTTTCGCCTGGCCATCGACCGCTGCTTCACGCTGTCCGGCGCCGGCACCGTGGTCACCGGCACCGCCTTTGCTGGCACGGTAGCGGTCGGCGACCAGCTGCTGCTGACGCCGCCCGGCCGCCCGGTGCGCGTGCGCAGCCTGCGCGTGCAGGATGCGCCGGCCGAAGCCGGCCAGGCCGGGCAGCGCATCGCGCTGGCGCTGGCCGGCATCGAGAAGACGGACGTGGCGCGCGGCCAGTGGCTGGTAGCGCCGGCCCTGCACGCCCCGGTGCGCCGCTTCGATGCCCGCCTGCGCGTGCTGGCCGGCCAGCCGGCCTTGAAACACTGGAGCCAAGTGCACCTGCACCTGGGCGCCGAGGACGTGCCGGCCCGCGTCGGCCTGCTCGGCGTCGACCAGCTGGCACCGGGCACGGAAGGCTGGGCGCAGCTGCTGCTCGAACGCGACATCGGCGCCTTGGCCGGCGACCGCTTCATCCTGCGCGATGCCGGCGCCCGGCACAGCGTCGGCGGCGGCGTCGTGCTCGACATCTTCCCGCCGCAGCGCAAGAAGCGC
>DASUZG010000389.1:0-6850 GCA_036376995.1 Azonexus sp.
GACCGACAAGACGACCTGGTCGGAAACGCAGAGCTACCAGGCTGGCAACTACAGTCTCTCGCTGACCGCCAGCGGCGTGGACGACCTGGCCGGGAACGATCCGTTAGACTGGGAAAGCGCGAACGTCCGGAATATCGAAACCACCACGCTGACCAATTACAGCTTCAAGGACGCGGGGGCGGGCTTCTCGGTCAGTTTCAGCGGCAGCAGTGTCAACGACTATCTGAACGGGACGCAGAAATTCACCCTCGCCACCCTGAGCTGGAATACGGCCGACTACAAGCTGACTGCCGCCAACCTGACGCGACAGGGAGCGCTGGCTGATGGTATCGAACTCGATGGCTTCGGCTTGGGCGCCTCGCTCGGCGATGCCGGCGAGCTGACGGACCTGGGTGCGGTCGATGACTACCTCGAAGCCACGCTGCTGGACTTCGCGCTCAGCGGCAACAACGTCGTGACGATCACCAACCACGGTGGTGTCGGGTTCGATGCCGGTGCCGGCAACGACAGTGTCACCGGCGGCAACGGTGACGATGCCCTGATCGGCGGCGCCGGCAACGACACGCTAAACGGTGGCGCCGGTAAGGACACGCTGGTGGCGGGCTGGGGCGACAGGATCGACGGCGGCCTGAACTTCGACACCCTCGACCTGAGCCAGGTCACGGAAATCTACAAGGTGACCGGCACGGCCGGTGCCTTCACGCTGACGAGCCTGATGCCGCTGGGCGATCCGAGCTATGGCAAGACCATCACAGTCGCCAATGTCGAGTACATCACGCTCGATGACAGCACAACGCTGAGTGTTACGAAGTTCCTTGCTCCGAGCGCTTCGGGTATCGCGCTATATGGCCAGCAGGATGCTGATGTCTTGACCGGAGGCATAGGTGGCGACCTGTTGCTTGGTGGCGGCGGCGATGATCTCCTAAAGGCTGGATCGGGCATTGATCTGCTTGTCGGGGGCAGCGGAAACGACATCTTCCGTTTCGACAGCGCACTCAACGGGAGCACCAATGTCGATTGCATTCAGGATTTCACGCTCACTGAAGACGCGATTCAGCTCGAGAATGGCATCTTCACCAAACTTGCCACGCTTGGGCTGCTCTCCGAGGACAATTTCGTTTCCGGCTTCGATCCGGTCGCGGCGGACAGCGACGACTACGTTCTCTACGACAACTCCAACGGTGATTTGTACTATGACGCGGACGGCAGCGGTGCGGCCGCCGCTGTCCAGTTCGCTAAGCTGATCGGGGTGCCAACCCTCTCGGTTGCCGACTTTATCGTCACTTGATCGCCAGCCCCTCGCCCTTGACGGGCGAGGGGGCCTTCAGCGATTACTCCTGCCCCGGGCTAGTTCCTCGTGGATACAAAGCCTTGAGGCCCTCTGAATTCACGCGGCCACAGGCGGATGATCAGCCCTGGGGTCCCCTGCACGATTTCATTGCCATGGCTTTGAAGCTTATGGTCGTGCCCTGAATTTCGATCGGAAAACTCCCTCGTCCGTCCAAGCTTACTGCTTCGCTAGGCGTGGCATTCGCGTGAGCTCGCAATCGGGCCACCCGTTGCCGATTCGCCTCCGGCATTGACCGCGACGCGGTTGCGACCGGAGGACTTGGCGCTGTAAAGCTGCTCGTCCGCCCGGGCGACCAGCATCTGGCCATGACTGTGCGGGTACTCGGCGGGCGCCTGGGCGGCCTGGGCCTTGATCCATTCCGGTCGGATGTCAGCCACGCCGATGCTCACCGTCACGCGAATGCCGGCCGAACCTTGATTGGGGATCGACAATTCAGCCAGAGCCGTGCGGATGCGTTCGGCGAGCCGGGCAGCGGCGGTGGCGTCCGTATGCGGCAGCAGGACGGCGAATTCTTCCCCGCCGTAACGGGCCACGAGATCGCTGGCGCGCGCCACCGTGGATTGCAGCGCCGTCGCCACCGCCTGCAGGCATTGGTCGCCCATCACATGGCCGTACCGGTCGTTGAACGACTTGAAGTGATCGACATCGACCATCATCAAGGCCAGCGGCTGGTTCGACCGCAACGCCCGGCGGCATTCGGCATCCAGCGCGCTGTCGAAAGCCCGGCGATTGGCGATGCCGGTCAAACCGTCCTGCAGCGTCAACCGGCGCAGCGTTTCGGTCAATTGCATCAGTTTCCGGTACAGAATGCCGCTCTCGGCCAGCAGCACCAGCAACACGAAACTGGCCGCAAGCAGGCCATAAACGCGCCCGGCATAGAACCCGAGGTCGAACCGGCCCTGGTTGAGGATTGCCGACAGCGCAATGTCGATCAGCCAGGCACACATCACGACCATGAGCCACAGATCGAGGACCGAATGGGGCCTGCGCAGCCACAGCATGCCGAGGGCGATCACGCTCAGCATCCATACCGAGGTCACCACCACGACCATGGCCGGCGTGTAGCGGTGTCCGTTCATGATTGCCGGCAGCAGGTCCTGTCCGGCGGTGGTCAGTACGGTAAAGCCGACGACCAGTGCCAGCACGGCGGCGCCGGCCGCGAGCATGCGCCCGAATGCCTGCTTGCCGGATAGCGCCGGCGAACTGTCGGCAGTCTTCAGGCGCGTGTAGGCGATCACGAACAACGGGAAAGCGCCGTGCCAGAACATGTACAGCCAGGCCGTTGTTTGCGGTCCTGCCCCGAGCAGCCCGGTGGGGGCATACAGGCCGGGGAATGTGAGCGCGTGGGTAACCGTGATCAGGGCGGTGAACAGGTAGCCGCTGGCCAGCACCAGCAAGGCCCGCGAGTGGAAGGTCAAGTACTGTCCACCCAGCAGGGCGACGGTGATCAGGTCGAGCACGACCAACGAGGACTCGTAGGCGGGAATGAAGGCTCCGAGCGGGATCAGCGGCACCTTGGCGAATGGCGCGAGGAGCGCGAAGATCAGGAGCGACAGCAGGAGCACCATGCCGGCCAGGCGCCGCTCACCCGGGCTGGCCGTCAGCGTCGACAAGAAATACGGTCGATCGTCGATCGGGCTGGGCAACATAGGGGCTGGCATGGGAAAAATGGGCGCCACTCTATCATGAAAGGCGTATGCCCATTCCGAGGGAGCGTTCCCGGAGACGCCAGCGGCAGACGCTTGCCGTGTCCGCGCCGGGCGTGCTTCCGGTAAGGCGGCTTATCCCCATTTCCTGTGGATAAGCCTGGGGGCGGGGACTGGGCAGGTGCGCCAAGTCCTTGTCGCAGCAGGGGATCGGATACCCTGCTCAAAGTGCGGGCAGGGTGCCCGGCTTATTTCTTCAGGTAGATCTGGTCGAAGCTGCCGCCGTCGGCGAAGTGCGCTTTTTGCGCTTTCTGCCAGCCACCGAAGGCGTCGTCGATGGTGACCAGCTTCAGTTTCGGGAAGGTCGTGGCGTACTTGGCGGCGACCTTGGCGTTGCTCGGCCGGTAGTAGTGCTTGGCGGCGATCTGCTGGCCTTCCTCGGAATACAGGTAGTCGAGGTAGGCCTGCGCCGTCTGCCGCGTGCCGCGCTTGTCGACCACCTTGTCCACCACGGCGACCGGCGGCTCGGCGAGGATGGAGAGGCTGGGGGCGACGATCTCGAACTTGTCCTTGCCCAGTTCATTGACCGCGAGCTGGGCTTCGTTCTCCCAGGCGATCAACACGTCGCCCAGGCCGCGCTCGACGAAGGTGGTGGTCGCGCCGCGGGCGCCGGAATCGAGCACCGGCACGTTCTTGAAGATGGCGGTGACCAGTTCGCGCGCCTTCTGCTCGTCGCCGCCCGGCTGTTTCAGCGCCCAGGCCCAGGCCGCCAGGTAGTTCCAGCGGGCGCCGCCGGAGGTTTTCGGGTTCGGCGTGATCACCGCCACGCCCGGCTTGGCCAGGTCGCCCCAGTCCTTGATCGCCTTCGGGTTGCCCTTGCGCACCAGGAAGACGATGGTCGACGTGTAGGGCGAGGAATTGTTCGGCAGGCGTTTCTGCCAGTCGGCCGGAATCAGCTTCCTTTCGACCAGCGCGTCGATGTCGTAGGCCAGTGCCAGGGTCACGACATCGGCTTCGAGGCCGTCGGCCACCGAGCGCGCCTGCTTGCCGGAGCCGCCGTGCGACTGGCGGACGGTGACCGTCTGCCCGGTCTTGCCCTGCCAGTGCTTGTTGAAGGCAGCGTTGAAATCCTTGTACAGCTCGCGCGTCGGATCGTAGGAGACGTTGAGCAGGGTGGTCTGGGCGGTCGCCGCAGTGGTGCCGAGGAGGAGGGCGGCGAGGAGGGCTAGCGTGCGCATCGGGCGGGTTCCTGACGAAAGGTCGATGCCCCCAGTCTAGGGATTCGCTTCATCAGCAAAAAGAATGAATTCTTCGATGCTTATCAGGATTTCATCTATGGCTCGCGTTCGCGCTGCAGCCGCTCGAACAGCGCGAGGCCGTCCGGCCACGGGCCGTGCCCGGAATCGACATTGATGTGCCCGGCCTCGCCGATATTCACGAAATCGCTGCCCCAGACGCCGGACCAGTGTTGCGCGGCGTTGGCCCGGACCCACGGGTCGTTGCTGCTGCTGACGACGAGACTGGGGAACTGCAGCTTCTCTTCGAGCAGCACGCTCGGTTCGCCGAAGCGCTGCGGATCAGCCGGGGCCACCAGCAGGGCGCCGAGCACCTGCTGCGGACGGACGAAGCCGGCAGTGACCGAGGCCAGGCAGCCGAAGCTGTGGGCGACGATCCACACCGGTTTGCCGGCCTCATCGATGGCTTCGCGCACGCGCGCCGCCCAGTCGGAGAGGCAGGTGATTTCCCAGTCGGCCTGCTCGACCCGCCGGGTATCCGGCAACTGTTCCTCGAACCAGCTCTGCCAGTGCGTCGGGCCGCTGTTGCGCAGCCCCGGGACGATCAGGGTGGTGGCCATCTTCAACTCCACACGTGCTGGCGCCGGTCCTCGACCCGCCTGGCCTTGTGCGTGGCGCGGAGCAGGGTCTCGGGCGGCAGGATGACGATGCGCGCCGCGACGGCGGTGACCGATTTCAGGTGGCCGGCGAAGCGGGCGGCCAGTTCGGCGTCGTTCGTCGCAGCAACGGCGCTGAGTTCGATTTCGACGGTCAGCCGGTCGAGATGGTTCTCGCGCTCGACGATCAGTTTGTACCCGCCGGTCAGCGCGTGGTCCTTATGGGCGATGGCTTCGACGTCGCTGGGGAAGATATTCACGCCCTTGATGATCAGCATGTCGTCGAGCCGGCCGTGAGTGCCGAGCATGCGTTGCTCCCAGAAAGGACGGTCGACCGACGGCTGCAGGTGGCTGTTCATCGAAATTCCCCGGATGTTGGTTGGCGAAATTCTCGCGGCGGGGCCGGCCGGCCGGAACGACGGATTTCTTATGAGCTTATGGTCGGCTCTGCTGCGCGCTTTCCGGCCGGTCGATATGAATTCTTCCTACAATGGCCTGTCGAAGCAGTTCGCGAACCGGATGCCGCAGGAGGGTTACGATGAGTCTCTTCCGCACCAAGAACATCGACGCCATGCTCGCCGCGACCCGCGATGACGGCCTGAAAAAGGTGCTCGGCCCCCTGGATCTGGTGCTGATGGGCATCGGCGCCATCATCGGCACCGGCATCTTCGTGCTCACCGGCACCGGCGCGCTGACCGCCGGCCCGGCGCTGACGCTCTCCTTCGTCATTGCCGCCCTGGCCTGCGGCTTCGCCGCGCTGTGCTACGCCGAGTTTGCCTCGGCGATCCCGGTATCCGGCTCCATCTATACCTACTGCTACGCCACGCTCGGCGAAATCGTCGCCTGGATGATCGGCTGGGACTTGCTGCTGGAATACGGGCTGGCCACCTCGGCGGTGTCGGTCGGCTGGTCGGGCTACTTCCAGTCGCTCTTGGCCGGCTTCGGTCTCGGCCTGCCGGCGGCGCTGACCGCCGCGCCGGGGTCGGTGCCGGGCGTGCAGACCATCCTCAACCTGCCGGCCCTGCTGATCATGCTGGCGATCACCACGGTGGTGGCCTACGGCGTGCGCGAATCCGCCCGCCTCAACAACGTGATGGTGGCCATCAAGATCGGCGTCGTGCTGCTGTTCATCGCCGTCGGCGTCTGGCATGTCGAGCCGGCCAACTGGCAGCCGTTCGCCCCCTTCGGCGCCACCGGCGTGTTCAACGCGGCGGCGCTGGTGTTCTTCGCCTTCATCGGCTTCGACGCCGTCACCTCGGCCGCCGAGGAAGTGCGCAACCCGCGCCGCGACCTGCCGCTGGGCATCATCGGTTCGCTGGCGGTATGCACCGTGCTGTACGTGACGATGGCGGCGATCATGACCGGCATCGTGCCGTTCCAGAAATTCGCCGGCGTCGATCACCCGGTCTCGCTGGCGCTGCAGTATGCCGGCCAGAACTGGGTGGCGGGTTTCGTGGATCTCGGCGCCATCCTCGGCATGACCACGGTGATCCTGGTGATGACCTACGGCCAGACCCGCGTCATCTTTGCGATGTCGCGCGACGGCCTGCTGCCCCGGCGGCTGTCGACAGTGCATCCGGTGCACGCCACGCCGTACTTCGCCACCTGGACTGTCGGCCTGGTGTTCTCGGCCATCGCCGCCTTCGTACCGCTCAACGTGCTGGCCGAGCTGATCAACATCGGCACGCTGGCCGCCTTCACGCTGATCTCGGTGTCGGTGCTGGTACTGCGCCGCACCCACCCGAACCTGCCGCGCGCCTTCCTCTGTCCCGGCGTGCCGGTGGTGCCGCTGCTCTCGGTGGCTTTCTGCCTGTTCCTGATGGCCTACCTGCAGCCGCTGACCTGGATCGCCTTCCTGATCTGGCTGGTGCTGGGCCTGGCGATCTACTTCCTGTATGCCCGGCGCCATGCCGTGCTGCACGAGGGCGGCGGCTGAGCGGCCATCCGACAGACAGGGACAGC
>DASUZG010000390.1:0-2572 GCA_036376995.1 Azonexus sp.
AGCTTTGAGCGTTGCCGCCCGTCGGGCCGCCGCCGTGATGCTGGCGCTCGCCGGCCTACTGGCGGCCGGCCCCACCTTCGCCCTGCCGACCCACGCCCCGGTGCCGGGCGGCGTGGCAGTCATCGACCTCGGCCCGGCCGCGGCCGGCAAACCCACGGCCCGCTGGAACGAGCAACCGCTGGCAGTGGTCGCCGATAACGGGCGCTGGCACGCCCTGCTCGGCATTCCGCTCGACACCCTGCCGGCACCGCTGGAAATCACCGTAACCGGACCGGACGGCCCGCGTCGATTGAGCATTGCGGTCGGCGTCAAGAACTACCCGGAACAGCGCCTGACCATCAAGGAGCGGCGCAAGGTCGAGCCGGACCCCGCCGACCTGGCCCGCATCGAACGCGAAAAGGCCCATACCGACCGCATCAAGCAGCACTTTTCCGCCACCGGCCCGGAGGCCACCGCCTTCGCCCGCCCGGCGGCCGGCCGGCTGTCGTCGCGCTTCGGCCTGCGCCGCATTTTCAACGGCCAGCCGCGCAACCCGCACAGCGGCCTCGATTTCGCCGCCCCGGCCGGCGCGCCGGTGCGTGCCCCGGCGGCCGGCACGGTGGCCGATGCCGGCGACTATTTCTTCAACGGCCAGACGGTGTTCATCGACCACGGCCAGGGCCTGATCAGCGCCTACATGCACCTGTCGCGCATCGCCGTCCGCCCCGGCCAGCGCGTCGCCGCCGGCGAGCTGATCGGCGCCGTCGGCTCGACCGGCCGTTCGACCGGCGCCCACCTGCACTGGACGGTGATCCTCAACGGCACCGCGGTCGATCCCGAACTGTTCCTCGCGCCGCCCTGAGCGGCGCATGAAAAAAGGCAGCCGTAGCTGCCTTCGGGGGACGCACAGCGGCTCAGGTCCGCTTCTTGTCCGGGGTACTCATCTGCTTCTCATCCTTGGCCTTGTCGCCGCAGGCCAGCGCATTGACGCTGCCGAGGGCGAACAGGCCGGCCAGCACGGCCGCCAACAGTTGTTTCATCGGAACCTCCATTGCGATCGGTCACCGGATTTCGAACACCGGCCGGGCATTTGGTTCCCCCGCCCGGGAGGCGGCACAATTGCACCATGGTGAGCGAAACCATCCATCTCCACCGCGCCGCACCGGACAAGCCGGCGCCCGGCCAGCCGTGCAACGGCTGCGGCGTCTGTTGCGCACTGGAAACCTGCCCGCTCGGCCGGCTGCGCTTCCTGCGCCGGGCCGGGCCATGCCCGGCTCTCGAATGGTCGGCTGAAGAAACACGCTATCGCTGCGGCCTGCTGACGCAGCCGGGAAATTACCTGCGGCTGCCGGCCGCGCTGGAAAGCCTCGCCGGCCGCTGGGTGGGGCGCTGGATCGCCGCCGGCCACGGCTGCGACTGCGACGTGGACGTTCAGGCCTGAGCCAGGGCGGCGGTCAGCGCCATCTCGACGCGCATCCGCGGATCGGCCAGACGCGCCTCGACGCAGGCCCGGGCCGGGGCGCAACCGGCCGGCAGCCAGGCGTCCCAGACGGCATTCATGGCCGCATAGTCGGCCATGTCGGCCAGGTAGATGGTGACCATCAAGAGATGCGAGCGATCGCTGCCGGCCTGGGCCAGCAGGCGGTCGAGCGAAGCCAGCAGGCCTTCGGTCTGGGCGGCGATGCCGGCCTCGAGATCGGGCGGCACTTCGACCAGATAGACGGTGCCGCCGTGCACGACGCTGTCGGCGTAGCGGCGGGTCACGCCGTGGCGGACGATCGACATGTTTCGCAATCTCCAAAGAGGGAAGCCCATGCGTTTCGGGCATGGGCTTCGTTTGCTGCGCCCCCGCCTTACCGACCGGGGCTTTCGGCTTATCGCCGTTACAGAGTGCTACTCGGTAATCTCAAGAAATTTTTCCTTTGACAACTGCCATACACTCTCCTGCTACGCAGCATCTGCTACCACTCTCTGCCGCGGCGTGCTGCTAACCTCGGCACGAATCCAGATTACCACTCCGGATGAAAATTGCCAGCCCCGGGAGAGCCGCCGATCCGGTTGCCAACCGCTCAGAAACCCATACAGCCACCGGAGTTCCGCTCCCCGCCAAAGCCTATGCCGACGGCGAATGACGGAAAAATTGTCGCGCCGCACCCGTCGCCGGTCGAATTTCGGCTAGGGCCGGAAGATGATGTTGCTGCCGGGCGGCAATTTCGCCGCCGGGGCGTAGCCGACGGCGCCCGGCGTGGCGGCGACGAAGCGGATCAGTTCGTCGAGTTCGGCAAATTCCAGGGGCGGCGCCCCCTTGCCGACATAGCGGCGGACCAGCCAGTAGCCGGTGTATTGCCCTTCGTCCTGGGCCAGCACCTTGTCCAGGAATTCGCGCCGCACCGGATGGCCGGCGACCAGGTGCAAGGGCCGCGCCGCCCGCTGGTTGATCGAGACGGCGCGCCCGGTATAGAGCCGCTGCAGCGTGGCGGCATCGCTCTTCGGCATGCCTTCATGGGCAAAGACGACGACATCCTGCGCCAGGGCCGGGCCGGCCGCCAGCCAGGCGAGGCAGCGCAGGAGCCGGAAGCGTCGCCTCATCGCC
>DASUZG010000391.1:0-8878 GCA_036376995.1 Azonexus sp.
ACGGCGGTGCCGTCGAAATCCGGGTGCGCCGCCAGGTAGCGGGCGGCACCGAGCAGCATCGCGGTATGGCCGTCGTGGCCGCAGGCGTGCATCTTTCCCTGGTGCTTCGAGTGGTGCGGGAATTCGTTCAGTTCGGCGACCGGTAGCGCGTCCATGTCGGCGCGCAGGCCGATTATCTTCGCCGAACTGCCGGCCTTCAGCACGCCGACGACACCGGTGCGGGCGATGCCGCGATGCACTTCCAGCCCGTAGCGCTCCAGTTCGCGCGCCACCAGGTCGGCGGTGCGGTACTCGTCGAAGGCCAGTTCCGGGTGGGCGTGGATGTCGCGCCGCTGTGCCGTCAGTTCGGCGAGAAAGGGCAATTCGAGCAGGGGCAGGGTCGGGGGCATGTTCGTCTCCTTCTTGATTGCTTATGGACCGGGCCGGGGCGCGGCGCGTTCCCGCCGCACGCCGGAGCGGCCGCCGGCAAATGCCGGATTCCTGCCGGGAAATCCGTGCAGACGGCCCGCCGCGCGGGCTGGCCGGCCCTCCATTATGCCGTGGCTTGCTAGCCCGCGCCGCCTTGATTATGCTGCGCTGCATGCAACTCATCCTGATCAGCGGCCTCTCCGGCTCCGGCAAGTCGGTCGCCCTCAACCTGCTGGAAGACTCCGGCTATTACTGCGTGGACAACCTGCCGGTGGTGATGCTGACGGTGCTGGTCCGGATGCTCAAGGAAGACCACACGCGCAAGGTGGCGGTAGCCATCGACGCCCGTTCCGGTCACGGCATCGAGCTGCTGCCGGAAAAACTGCAGAAGCTCGCCGAGGACGGCGTCAATCCGACTTTCCTGTTCCTGCATTCGGATGCCGAAACGCTGCTCAAGCGCTATTCCGAGTCGCGCCGCCGGCATCCGCTGGCCAGCCCCGGCCAGACGCTGGAGGAAGCCATCCGTGCCGAGCAGCAATTGCTCGAACCGATCTCCGGCCTCGGCCACCGGATCGACACCAGCGGCCTGAAGCCCAATGCCCTGCGCGAGTGGGTGCGCCAGTTCATCGAGATCGAGCCGGGCCAGGGCCTGACGCTGATGTTCGAGTCCTTCGGCTTCAAGCACGGCATCCCGCTCGATGCCGATCTGGTCTTCGACGTCCGCTGCCTGCCCAACCCGCATTACGATCCGGCCCTGCGCCCGCTGACCGGGCGCGACAAGACGGTGGTCGACTTTCTCGAAGCCGAGCCGGAAGTGGTGCGCATGCGCGACGACATCAGCCATTTCGTCGCCACCTGGCTGCCGGCCTACATCCGCGACAACCGCAGCTACCTGACAGTGGCCATCGGCTGCACCGGCGGCCAGCACCGCTCGGTATACCTGGCCGAGTGGCTCGGCCGCGAATTCGCCAAGCGCGCCCGCGTCCTGGTCCGCCACCGGACCCTGGCCGGCAATTGAAACCCTGGCTGGTTTTGCTCCGGCCGGGCGACTGGCTGGTCGTCCTCGGCGGCGCCGTGCTCGTCGGCCTGAGCATCCCGCTGTTCTGGCAGGGCGGCCTGGCCGACCGCGCCATCATCCGCCAGGAAGGCAAGGTGTTCGCCGAAGTCGACCTGCGCAGCCGGCGCCAGCTCGAAGTCGCCGGGCCGCTGGGCGTCACGCGGATCGCCGTCGAACCGGGCCGCGCCCGCGTCGTCAGCGATCCCGGGCCGCGCCAGTACTGCGTGCGCCAGGGCTGGCTGATGCGTCCGGGCGAAATCGCCATCTGCGCCCCCAACCGCGTCAGCCTGCAGATCGCCGGCCGCACCCGCATCTATGACTCGCTCAGCTACTGACCGCGGCTCGGGTGCCACCGGGGTGACCCAACTCACGGTCACCGCCGAGGATCGCCGCGTCGCCTGGCTGGCCACCGCGGCGGTCGGCCTGTCGCTGGTCGACGCCGCGATCCCGACGCCGCTGCCGGGCATCAAGCCGGGCCTGGCCAACATCGTCACGCTGGTGGTGCTGCTGCGCTACGGCTGGGGCACGGCGTTGTGGGTCAGCCTGCTGCGCGTGCTGGCCGGCAGCCTGCTGCTCGGCCATTTCCTCGCCCCCGGCTTCTTCCTGTCGCTGACCGGCACCACGCTGAGCCTGCTGACGCTGGGCCTGGCCCGCCATCTGCCGGGGCGCTGGTTCGGCCCGGTCAGCCTGTCGGTGTTCGCCGCCTTCGCCCACATCGGCGGCCAGCTGCTGCTCGCCCGCGTCTGGCTGATCCCGCACGACGGGGTCTTCCTGCTGGCGCCGCTGTTCGCCGCCGCGGCCCTGGTTTTCGGCACCATCAACGGCCTGATCGCGGCTAAACTGCTGAGTGAACCCCACCCCGACGAGCCGCCATGTCCAAAACCGTCTGCCTCGCCCTGACCGGCGCATCCGGCATGCCCTACGGGCTGCGCCTGCTGGACTGCCTGCTGGCGGCCGGCTGCCGCGTGCAGCTCCTGTACTCGCAGGCGGCCCAGGTGGTCGCCCGGCAGGAACTCGACTTCGACCTGCCGTCGCGCCCGGCCGAAGCCCGTGCCGCCCTGCTCGCCCGGCTGCAGTCGGCTGATCCGGAACTGCTCGCCGTCTATGGCCGAGAGGAATGGTTTGCGCCGGTCGCGTCCGGCTCCAATCCGCCCGATGCGATGGTCGTCTGCCCGTGCTCGATGGGTACGCTGGCCGCCATCGCCCAGGGGCTGGCCGCCAATCTGATTGGCCGCGCCGCCGACGTGGTGCTGAAGGAAGGCCGCAAGCTGGTGCTCGTTCCACGTGAAACGCCGTTCTCGGCCATTCATCTTGAAAACATGCTGCGCCTGAGCCGTGCCGGCGCGGTGATCCTGCCGCCCAGCCCGGGCTTCTACCACCACCCGCAGACGGTCGCCGACCTGGTCGATTTCGTCGTCGCCCGCATCCTCGACCAGCTGGCCGTGCCGCACACGCTGATGCAGCGCTGGGGCGCCTGATGGGCTGGTTCGACTTCACCCGCGCCCCGGCCGGCACGGCCGTCGAGACCCTGCGCCTACCGCTGTTTCCGCTGAACACCGTACTCTTTCCCGGCGGCGTGCTGCCCTTGAAGATTTTCGAGCAGCGCTACCTCGACATGGCCGCCGCCAGCCTCAAGGACAACAGCCCGTTCGGCATCTGCCTGATCGCCAACGGCAACGAAACCGGCCATGCCGCCGAACCGCATGCGGTCGGCACGCTGGCGACCATCGCCAGCTGGGAAATGGAGCAGCTCGGCATCCTGCTGATCACCGTCCGCGGCGGCCGGCGCTTTCGCATTCTCGACAGGCAGGTCAATGCCGACAACCTGCTCGAAGGCACCGTCGAACTGCTGGCCGAACCGCCGCCGGCGGCACTGCCGCCCGAGCGGCGCCGGCTGCTGCCGCTGTTGCGGCGCATCGTCAGCGACCTCGGCCCGGAGCGCATGCCCGAGCCGCACCCGTTCGACGAAGCCGAATGGGTCGGCTACCGCATCACCGAAGTGCTGCCGATCCAGAACCTGGCCAAGCAGAAGCTGCTGGAACTGGAAGACCCGCTGGCCCGGCTGGAAATTCTCGAAACCTTCCTCGACCAGCGCAAGCTGCTCGGCTGAGCGGGCCGCCGGCCCGCCCGGGTCACAGGATCTGGGCCAGGGTTTCGCGCTGCTCCAGTTCCTCGCGGAAATGCAGCATGTCCAGCCCGAGCGCGTCGCGCGACGAGATCAGGCCGATCGGCCGGCCATTGCCATCGACCACCGGCATGTGCCGGAAACCGCCCTCGAACATCAGATGCAGGGCATGGCCGAAGGGCTTGTCCGGATCGATGCTCTGCGGATTTCCGGTCATCACCGCGCTGACCGGCGTGGCCAGCGGATCGAGGCCGTCGGCCAGCACCTTGAAGGCGAGGTCGCGCTCGGTGCAGATGCCGATCAGCTTGCCGTCGTCGGCATCGACCACGAGCGTCGCCGCGGCGCCGTTCTGTTTCATGTGCAAGGCAACGGCGCGGACACTCTTTTCCGGCGTCGATATCAGGAAGTCGCGATTCTGGATGATCTTGATGACTGCACGGTTGGGCATGGCCGTCTCCTTCTTTTGGATTAGGACTTCGTAGAGACCCGGGCATCCGCAGAAAGTTTCAGGTCGCTGCCCCTCCCGCCTGCCCGGCAGCCGCCGCCAGGCGGGCCGCATAATCGCGCTTGGCGGCGGCCGGCAACTGCTTGATCCGGTATTCGGCACGCGAGGCGCTGGCCCGATCGGGGTGGGATTCGATGCCAAGCAGCTTCACCGGCGGCCGCGAACGCGTGTAGCGAGCGCCCACTCCGCGGCTATGGGCTTCATAACGCGCCGCGACGTCGGTGGTGATGCCGGTGTAGATGCTGCCGTCCACGCACTCGATCAGGTACAGGAACCACGGTTTCACCGGCCTAGGCTCCGAGGCGCCCGAGCGCCCGCGCCAGGTCGCCGGCGACGATCTCGCAAGTGACGCCGAGCATCAGGTTGACCGGCAAGGCGAAGTCCTCGATCGCCATGCCCTGCGGGTCAATCGGGCGGCCGCCCGGTTCCGCCAGCTCGCCGCCGTAGTGCGCGGCCAGCCGCTCGCGCTGCGGCCGGGCATCGGCCAGGTAGCCGATCACCCGCTTGCCGAGCGCCACCGCGTAGCCGATTTCGAAACAGGTGCCGGAATCCGGTTCGAGGCCGCGAAAGGGGTTGAGATTGGCCAGCAGCGCGTCGGCCTGCCCGATCAAGTCGAGATTGGCGCGGCAGATGCCGGCCGCCGTGCTTTCCGCGTTGTCCAGCGGCACCAGCGCCTGGTGGCCGGCGGCAGCCAGCTGGGCACGCGCCGCCTCGGCCCAGGCCAGGGCATCGGGACGAAACACGTCGGGACCGGCAAGATAAACTTTCATCGACAGCAGACTCCGCAAGACGGACACAGCCCGCATTGTCCGGCTGGACGGCCCGGGCACCAAGGCTTTCGCCGCGTGCCCATATTTTGGGCAACGGCCAAAAAACCTGTCGCGTCAAGGGCCTGGCGCAACGGCCCAGAGCCGGCCCACAGACTTGTCCACAGCTTCCGGGGATAAGCTGAATGCCGGCACGACAGGAAGCGCAGGCATTATACTGTTTATATGCACAGTAATCGCCGCATCGCCCATCTCGACATGGACGCCTTCTTCGCCTCCGTCGAGTTGCTGCACTACCCCGAATTGCGCGGCCAGGCCGTGGTCGTCGGCGGCCGCCGGGTCGATCAGCCGCGCCTGCACGCCGACGGCCACCGCCAGTTCGCCCGCCTGCGCGACTATGCCGGGCGCGGCGTGGTCACCACCTCGACCTACGAAGCGCGGGCGCTCGGCGTATTTTCGGCGATGGGCCTGATGAAGGCCGCGCAACTCGCCCCCGACGCCATCCTGCTGCCGGCCAACTTCGATGCCTATCGCGACTGCTCGCGGCGCTTCAAGGCGGCCGTGGCGAGCATCGCCCCGCACATCGAGGATCGCGGCATCGACGAGATCTACATCGACCTCACCGAGCTGCCGCAGGACAGCCTGACGCTGGCCCGCCAGATCAAGCAGGCGGTGTTCGCCGCCACCGGCCTGACCTGTTCGATCGGCATCAGCCCGAACAAGCTGTTGTCGAAAATCGCCTCCGACCTCGACAAGCCGGACGGCATCACCCTTCTCGGCCCGGACGATGTCCCGACCCGGATCTGGCCGCTGCCGGCCCGACGCATCAACGGCATCGGCCCCAAGGCCGGCGAAAAGCTGGGCCAGCTCCGCATCGCCACCATCGGCCAGCTGGCCGCCGCGCCGCCCGAATTGCTGATCCGCCACTTCGGCCAGCGCAGCGGCGACTGGTTGCACCGCGTCGCCCACGGCATCGACGAACGCCCGGTCGTCGTCGAACGCGAAACCAAGTCGGTCAGCCGCGAAAGCACCTTCGAGCGCGACCTGCACCCGCGCCAGGACCGAGCCGAACTGTCGGAAATCTTCACCGGCCTCTGCCGACGCGTCGCCGACGACTTGCAGCGCAAGGGCTACGTGAGCCGCACCATCGGCATCAAGCTGCGCTTCGCCGATTTCCAGGCGGTGACCCGCGACCTCACCCTGCCCGCCGCCACTGCCGACGCCATGACCATCCGCCGGGCGGCCAGCGAATGCCTGAAGCGGGTGCCGCTGGAGCAACGCATCCGCCTGCTCGGCGTGCGTGCCGGCGCCCTGCAGCCGCTGCACGCCCCCGCCCCGAGCCGCAATTGCCCCCAGCCGGAACTGCCCCTGTTCGCCTGATGCCGCCGGTCGGCCAATCGCCACCACCGAGCGGCCAAGCCATACGCGCGATACGCGGGCGTATTATTTTTCGACAATCACGGCTCGCACGCCGCACCCGGCGTCGCGTTCCGGGAGCAATGTACTATGCTGACTTCAGGCACTGAATTTTGTAACCCGAAGCTGTCCACGACACACTGCGGCTCGATAACCGGGCCGTTATCTCGGAGGAGTTTTTCATGGCCAACCAATCTTCAGGCGTCCGCAACAACCAGTTGCATCTGGCAACGATGCTGGGCAGCCAGCGGGCGGACACACTCACCGGCGGCGCTGACGGCGATCTCATCAATGGCCGCAACGGCAACGATCTGCTCGACGGCAGTCTCGGCGACGACTTGCTCTATGGCGGCAACGGTGCCGACACCCTGTACGGCGGCAGCGGCGCCGACAATCTCTTCGGCGGCAACGGCAACGACGTCCTCTACGGCGACGACCCGGCGCTGGTGGTCGATCCGCTGGCCATCCCGGAACTCGATGACCTGCTCAACGGCGGCAACGGCAACGATACGCTGTACGGCGGCCTCGGCAACGACGTCCTGCACGGCGGCAACGGCAGCGACCTGATCTATGGCGATGCTCCGGATAACGGCGTTCCCGTCGTCGATCCGACACCGGCCAACGACACCCTGTACGGCGGCAACGGCAAGGACACCCTGGATGGCGGCCTGGGCGACGACCTGCTGTACGGTGGCAACGGCGTCGATCTGCTCTACGGCGGCCTCGGCAACGACAGCCTGTTCGGCGGCAATGCCCCCGACGAACTGCATGGCGATGAAGGCGACGACTTCCTCCATGGCGGCAACGGCGTCGACAACCTGTTCGGCGGCGACGGCAACGACAGCCTAGTCGGCGGCGCCGGCCGGGACAACATGGCCGGCGGCGACGGTGACGACACCTATGTGATCGACCACGCCGGCGAACTCCTGACCCTGACCGAAAACGCCGGCGAAGGCGAAGACACCCTCGAGATTGCCTACGGTGCCGGCAAGGCCGTGCGGACGATCGACCTGAGTGCCAACGCCAATGAAATCGAGAACGTGACCATCCTCGGCGGCGGTCGCTTCAATGTCATCGGCAACGACCTCGACAACGAACTGAGCGGCAACAACTGGGCCAACAGCCTGAACGGCGGCCTGGGCGACGACACGCTCGCCGGCGAAGGCGGCAAGGACACCCTGCTCGGCGGCGACGGCGACGACATCCTTGACGGTGGCACCGGCCTGGATCTGCTGACCGGCGGTGCCGGCAACGACCAGTTCGTCTTCGCCAGCGCCGATGGCGACCATGTCAGTGACTTCGCCAGCGGTGACCTGTTCGTCTTCGACAGCACCGTGTTCACCGCCCTGGGAGCCCCCGGCGCGCTCGACCCGACCGCCTTCACCGAAGGCACCGCCGCGACGACGGCAGACCAGCATCTGGTCTACGACAGCACCGCCGGCAACCTGTATTACGACGCCGACGGCAGCGGCGTCGCGGCCCAGGTCCTGGTGGCCACGCTGGACAACCACGCGCCGCTGGCCGCTACCGATTTCTGGGTCGCCTGAATCGACAGCGGAAAACAACCCGCAATCCGCCGGCGCCATGCCGGCAACAAAAAAGCCAACCGGAAACGGTTGGCTTTTTTGTTGGCAGATCAACGACCTGCCGGAATTCACTGTGGAGCGGGCGATGGGAATCGAACACGTGGGCCTTAGGTCATAAAAAAACTAGAGATCACATGTAACCAACTGAAAATACGGTTCTTTTGTTTTCATCAAGACACCTAAAACTCAGGCCGTATTAGCTTAATCTACTACCTGATTTGACTGACTTGGACCCCGCTGTGACCAGAGTGTGACCAGACACCTTGTGGAACGTCTTCAGTTACATCACACCAATCCTGCGAAAGTGATTAACTACATTCCCGGATCTGAATGAAGTTGCGATGACTCGACAGTCGTGTCCAGAACGATCTCGAATAAAAGGATCTCCCCCTCTCTGCATCAGTAGACTAACCGCTTCGGGTGAGTCATTCTCGACTGCCAGCATAAGCGGTGTTCGCCCAGCAGCGGGGTAGCTGTGGCTAGTGTTAGGGTTGGCTCCATGCGCCAGGAGGTATTTCGCGATCTCAAGCTGCTTCTCGACGGTATGCCTACCAAGGAAATCGTCGACGATCCAATCGACAACTTTATTGAAGATCTCGCGCCCGCCTGAATTCCGCATCGCGTCAAACACAGATCTCTTGTCACCAAAAACGCCGGTCATTCCTACACCATAGCGACGCAAGGTCTCACGAAGCACCAAGTCGTTATCGGATGAAATATGCTGAGAAAGTGCTTGCCGAAGGGAACTGGCTGCCCGTAATCCACCCATATTTCGGATGCAAAGATACAGCGGGGATTGATCATCAACGTGCCCACGCAAGTTGGCGTCGGCTCCCATGGATAGGAGCTTCGCGACGACATCGGGCTCGCCATAGTCGATCGCGCGGATCAACGGCGTTAACCGTTTTCTTTTAGTAGGTTGATTCAACGTCCCCTTGCTGTGCGGATAGTTCAACAGTACGTCAAGCACCTCACGGTCGTTGCTATCCGCAGCTCTCTGAATAGCACTTAGTA
>DASUZG010000392.1:0-11091 GCA_036376995.1 Azonexus sp.
TTCAGTCCGCGGCAAGCTCGACGCCATGGCTACGGCGCTGAACAACTAGGAGAATTTCATGCAGTTGAATCCTTCCGAAATTTCTGAACTGATCAAGAGCAAGATCCAGAACCTGCAAGGCGCATCGGAAGTGCGCACGCAGGGCACGGTGGTTTCCGTTACCGACGGTATCTGCCGTGTGCACGGCCTGCAGGATGTCATGCAGGGCGAAATGCTGGAATTCCCCGGCAACACCTTCGGCATGGCGCTCAACCTCGAGCGTGACTCCGTCGGCGCGGTGGTTCTTGGTGAATACGAACACATCTCCGAAGGCGACGTCGTCAAGACGACCGGTCGCATTCTGGAAGTCCCGGTTGGTCCGGAACTGCTCGGCCGCGTGGTCAACTCCCTCGGTCAGCCGATCGACGGCAAGGGCCCGATCAACGCCAAGGCTACCGACAAGATCGAAAAGGTCGCGCCGGGCGTCATCTGGCGTCAATCCGTTTCCCAGCCGGTGCAAACCGGTCTGAAGTGCGTTGACTCCATGGTTCCGGTCGGCCGCGGCCAGCGCGAACTGATCATTGGCGACCGCCAGACCGGCAAGACCGCCGTCGCTGTCGACGCCATCATCAACCAGAAGGGCAAGAACCTCTTCTGCGTCTACGTCGCTATCGGCCAGAAGGCTTCCACCATCGCCAACGTCGTCCGCAAGCTGGAAGAGCATGGCGCGATGGAATACACCATCATCGTCGCCGCCTCCGCTTCCGAATCCGCCGCGCTGCAATTCATCGCGCCGTACTCGGGCTGCACCATGGGCGAGTACTTCCGTGACCGCGGCCAAGACGCCCTGATCATTTACGACGACTTGACCAAGCAAGCTTGGGGCTACCGTCAGGTTTCCCTGCTGCTGCGCCGTCCGCCGGGCCGTGAAGCCTACCCGGGCGACGTGTTCTATCTCCACTCCCGCCTGCTGGAGCGCGCCGCTCGCGTCTCCGCTGCCTGGGTCGAGAAGCTGACCAACGGTGAAGTCAAGGGCCAGACCGGCTCGCTGACCGCGTTGCCGGTGATCGAAACGCAAGCCGGCGACGTGTCCGCCTTCGTTCCGACCAACGTCATCTCCATTACCGACGGCCAGATCTTCCTGGAAACCGACCTCTTCAACGCCGGTATCCGTCCTGCCATCAACGCCGGTATCTCCGTGTCCCGCGTCGGCGGCGCCGCTCAGACCAAGCTGATCAAGAAGCTCGGCGGCGGTGTGCGTCTGGCCCTGGCCCAGTACCGCGAACTGGCTGCCTTCGCGCAGTTTGCTTCCGACCTCGACGAAGCGACCCGCAAGCAGCTGGAGCGTGGCCGTCTGGTTACCGAACTGATGAAGCAGCCCCAGTACTCGCCGATGAGCATCTCCGAGATGGCCGTCACGCTGTATGCCGCCGACAAGGGCTACTTCGACGACGTCGAAGTGAAGCGCGCCCTCGAGTGCGAAAAGGCCATGATCGGTTACCTCAAGGCCAACTGCGCCGACGTCATGAACACCATGGAGTCCAAGGCTGACCTCGACGCCGACACCGAGAAGAAGCTCGTTGCCGGTATCCAGGCTTTCAAGGGCAGCTGGGCCTGATCTAGGAGAACGCCATGCCTAGCGGCAAGGAAATTCGCAACAAGATCAAGAGCGTCGAAAACACGCGCAAGATCACCAAGGCCATGGAGATGGTGGCCGCATCCAAGATGCGCAAGGCGCAGGACCGGATGCGGGCTGCCCGTCCCTACGGCGAGAAGATCCGGCGCGTCGCCTCCCACCTGTCGCACGCCCTGACCGAGTACAAGCACCCGTTCCTGGTCAATCGCGAGGTCAAGGCCGTCGGCCTCGTCCTCGTGACCTCGGACAAGGGCCTGTGCGGCGGTCTGAACTCGAACATCCTGCGCCTTGCGATCAGCAAGGTGAAGGAGTTCGAGGCGCAGGGCAAGAAGTTCCAGGCGACCTGTGTCGGCAACAAGGGCCTCGGCTTCATGCAGCGCGCCGGCGCCAAGATCGTCTCGCAGGTTACCGCGCTGGGCGACACGCCGCATCTGGAGAAGCTGATCGGGCCGGTTAAGGTGCAACTCGACGCCTACATGCGCGGCGAAATCGACGCGCTGTATATCGGCTACACCCGCTTCATCAACACGATGAAACAGGAACCGGTGTTCGAACAACTGCTTCCGTTGCCGGGCGACGCCGTCGGTTCCTCGCGCGCGAAGTGGGACTATGTCTACGAACCCGACGCCAAGGCGGTGATCGACGAACTGCTGCTTCGCTACGTCGAAGCGCTGATCTACCAGGCAGTGGCCGAAAACATGGCTTCCGAGCAGTCCGCCCGGATGGTGGCCATGAAGTCCGCTTCCGACAACGCCAAGACCGTCATCGGTGACTTGAAGCTGGTTTACAACAAGGCCCGTCAGGCTGCGATTACCAAGGAACTCTCGGAAATCGTCAGCGGCGCCGCCGCGGTGTGACGCGTAGATTTTAATTTTTGGGGATTTGAATATGAGTCAAGGTTCAATCGTTCAGTGCATCGGCGCCGTTGTGGACATCCACTTCCCGCGCGACGCGATGCCGAAGGTCTACGACGCCCTCAAGCTCGACGCTTCCGAAGCGAACGGCATGGCGGAAGAAGGCCTGACCTTCGAAGTGCAGCAACAGCTGGGTGACGGCGTCGTCCGCACCATCGCCATGGGCTCGTCCGACGGCCTGCGCCGCGGCATGAAGGTCAACAACACCGGCGCTGCCATCTCGGTGCCGGTCGGCCAGGGCACCCTGGGTCGCATCATGGACGTGCTGGGTCGCCCGATCGACGAAGCCGGCCCGATCGACACCAACGAAGTCCGTCCGATTCACGCTCCGGCGCCGAAGTTCGACGAGCTGTCGTCGTCCGTCGATCTGCTGGAAACCGGCATCAAGGTTATCGACCTGATCTGCCCGTTCGCCAAGGGCGGCAAGGTCGGTCTGTTCGGTGGCGCCGGCGTCGGCAAGACCGTCAACATGATGGAGCTGATCAACAACATCGCCAAGCAGCACTCGGGTCTGTCCGTGTTCGCCGGCGTGGGTGAGCGTACCCGTGAGGGCAACGACTTCTACCACGAAATGAAGGACTCCAACGTTCTCGACAAGGTGGCGATGGTCTTCGGTCAGATGAACGAGCCCCCGGGCAACCGTCTGCGCGTCGCGCTGACCGGCCTGACCATGGCCGAGCGTTTCCGCGACGACGGCCGTGACATCCTGCTGTTCATCGACAACATCTACCGTTACACCCTGGCCGGTACCGAAGTGTCCGCGCTGCTGGGCCGTATGCCGTCCGCCGTGGGCTACCAGCCGACGCTGGCCGAAGAAATGGGCCGTCTGCAGGAGCGCATCACCTCGACCAAGGTGGGCTCGATCACCTCGATCCAGGCCGTGTACGTGCCTGCCGACGACTTGACCGACCCGTCGCCGGCCACCACCTTCCTGCACCTCGACTCCACCGTCGTGCTGTCGCGTGACATCGCCGCCCTGGGTATCTACCCGGCCGTCGATCCGCTCGACTCCACCTCGCGTCAGCTCGATCCGCAGGTCGTTGGCGAAGAGCACTACGCCACTGCCCGTGCCGTGCAGATTACCCTGCAGAAGTACAAGGAATTGCGTGACATCATCGCGATTCTGGGTATGGACGAACTGTCGCCGGAAGACAAGCTCGCCGTGTCCCGCGCCCGTAAGATCCAGCGCTTCCTGTCCCAGCCGTTCCACGTTGCCGAAGTCTTCACCGGCTCGCCGGGCAAGTTCGTCTCCCTCAAGGACACGATCAAGGGCTTCAAGGGCATCTGTGCCGGCGAATACGATCACCTGCCGGAACAGGCGTTCTACATGGTCGGCGGTATCGAGGAAGTCATCGAAAAGGCCAAGACGCTGCAGTAACGCGGCGTCAGCATAGGAGCCAGTCATGGCAATTTCTGTTCATTGCGACGTCGTCAGCGCGGAAGAGTCCATTTTTTCGGGACTCGTCGAGCTGGCCGTGTTCCCGGGCGAAGCCGGGGAACTCGGCATCCTGCCGCGGCACACGCCGCTGCTGACCCGTATCAAGCCCGGCACCATTCGTCTGAAGGTGCAGGGCCAGAGCG
This sequence comes from Azonexus sp., assembly GCA_036376995.1. GTDB lineage: Bacteria > Pseudomonadota > Gammaproteobacteria > Burkholderiales > Rhodocyclaceae > Azonexus. The sequence goes on from DASUZG010000392.1 coordinate 4,111, forward strand.
AGTTCGAACTGGTCTATGTCTCCGGCGGCATGCTTGAAGTGCAGCCGGACATGATCACCGTGCTCGCCGATACGGCGATCCGCGCTCACGACCTGGACGAAGCCAAGGCCCTGGAAGCCAAGAAGCATGCCGAGGAGGCGCTCGCCAACCGGCACGCCGAAATGGACTACGCGGCTGCCGAAGCCGAGCTGGCGCAAGCCATCGCTCAGCTCCAGGCCATTCAGCGCCTGCGCAAGCACACGCACTGAGCATCGCTCAGGCACAAAAAAGGGCAGCTTCGGCTGCCCTTTTTCTTTTGTTGCCGCCGGCTTTGCACCGGATGGCGCCGGCCCCCGGCAGTAGCCTCACAGGCGCTGGATGCGTTTCTCCAGCCGGGCCAGATCGTCGCGCAAGCCATCGACTGCGGCGGCAAAGCCGGCGATGTCGCGTTTCGCGGCCAGCAGGCCGGCCTCTTCGGTCGCGTATTCGGCGACATTGGCCATCAGGCGCCCCGCTCCGTCGCGTGCCTGACTACCCAATTGCCTGCCGAGACGAGTCAGGCGGTAGGCCGGAATGTCGCCGACCACGCGCGCCAGATCTTCCTCGACATCCCAGCGCAGGTTGCGGAAGACGAAAGCCAGGGCCTCGGCAATGTCGGCCGAACCGGCCAGGCGAATGCCGGCGAACAGGCTCGCGCGGTCGAGCAACAGGCGCAGCGGCGCATCGGCCGGCAGGGTCAGCGTCACTTCGGCAGCCGCCGCGGGCGCGGCGTCGACCAGCAAGCCGTGCTCGTCGATGCGCAGGGCAAAGGTCAGCGGCCCACCGTCGATGCGCACCACCGCCCCGGCGAACGGGCGCAGGCGTTCGCGCGCCCAGTTCTCGCGGGACAGCAGGTGGGTCAGGGCGCCAACCAGCAGCTTCTGCAGCGCGGACATCGCCATCCTAGAACTTGTAGCCGCGATGCAGGGCGACGACGCCGAGGGCGAGATTGAAGTATTCGACCTTCTCCAGCCCGATGCCTTCCATCATCGCCTTCAGCTCTTCCTGGCCCGGATGCATGCGGATCGATTCGGACAGGTAGCGATAGCTGTCGGCATCCTTGGTGACCAGTTGGCCGACGCGCGGAATGACCTGGAAGGAATAGAAATCGTAGAGCGGCGCCAGCGGCTTCCAGATCTGCGAAAACTCGAGGACCAGGAGGCGGCCGCCCGGACGCAGCACACGGCGCATCTCGGCAAGGGCCACGTCCTTGTGGGTCATGTTGCGCAGGCCGAAGGCAACGGTAACGCAGTCGAACCAGTCGTCGGGGAAGGGCAGTTTCTCGGCGTCGCATTGCGCGACCGGCAGCATGTAGCCCTTGTCGGTCAAGCGGTCGCGTCCGTGCGCCAGCATCGCGTTGTTGATGTCGGTCAGCCAGACCTGGCCGCTCTTGCCGACCTTCTTGGCGAAGGCCAGCGACAGGTCGCCGGTGCCGCCGGCGACATCGAGCACCCGCGAACCTTCGCGGACGCCGCTGCGCTGGATGGTGAATGCCTTCCACAGGCGGTGCAGGCCGCCGGACATCAGGTCGTTCATCAGGTCATAGCGGCTGGCGACCGAATCGAAGACATCGGCGACCCGGCGGGCCTTTTCCTGCTCGGCGACGGTCTCGTAGCCGAAGTGTGTGGTGTCGTTGCTCATGATTTCAGTGGTGATGGCCGCAGGATCCGCCGGCCGGACGCGAAGTGGTGTCGATGTCGCGGGACAGGCCCTGGGACTCGATCTGCTTCAGGTATTCGGCCCACAGTTCGTCCTGGTGGGTGGCCAGGTTGTGCAGCAGGTCCCAGGAATAGAGGCCGCTGTCGTGGCCGTCGGAAAACACGAAGCGTAGCGCATAGGTACCGACCGGCTCGATGCGCTCGACCTGCACGTTGCGCTTGCCGGTCTGCAGCGTCTCCTGGCCGGGGCCGTGGCCGCGGGCTTCGGCCGATGGAGTGAAGACGCGCAGATACTCGAAATCGAGCAGATAGCGCTGGCCATCCTCGTACGCCAGCTCGAGGCGGCGCGATTTCTGGTGCAGCGTGATTTCGGTGGGTATCGGCGTATCCCGTTCGATGCCGGCCATGGTGTCCTCCACGAGAAGAACGCTAGTTTAGCGCACTCCCACCGGCCCGGCTGCAAGCTGGATCAAAGAGCCTGGTAGCTGACCCGCTCGAAGTCGGTGCCGCGCTGGACAATGTGCAGCATGCGTACCGGCCAGGACTCTTCGCCGCAACATACTTCGAGCGCCCGGCTCGCCTGGTACATTCCCGCCGGCACGACCAGCGACGCCTCCTCGCTGATGGCCGACAGCGCCGGCAGCAGGAAGCCGCGGACATAGCGCTCCTGGGTACCGCTATGTCCCGGATGGCGGATGCCGACCGCCAGCGGCTTGCCGGGCAGCGTGGACAGGCCGGCCAGCAGGCCGCCGGATTCCTCCTGCATCAGCCAGATGGCCTGGGCCAGCAGATAGGTATCGCCGTCGTGCGGGCAGATGGCCAGCAACTGGCCCTGGAGGAGCTTCTGCCCGGCACAGCTGCGCCCCAGGTGAAAACCGTTGGCCGAATGGTTGATCACCGCCCACTGGTCGGCCGTATAGCCGGTCTGCGGCCGGATGTTCAGAATCTGGCCCGGCGAAACCTGCTCGCGGAAGGTAAACAGCTCCTCGAATTCGTCACGCGAGTAGGTGCTGGCCGCATCCGGCTGGATGAACTCCGCGCCGCTGACGAAGTAGTGCATGGCCTCGAAGCCGCCGGCGACGCGGGCGACGCCTTCGCAGGCGAAGCGGCGGAACTTGCGCGACGAGGCTTGCTGCGTCCACGGCCGCAGCAGCTGTTCGAGCAGCGGCAGCACATGGCTGCTGGTTTCCTCGCCGAGGCCCAGCTGGCTCGGCGTGATGCGCTGGCGCAACTGGATCAGCATGTGGTTGATCTGGAAGCCGAGCCGGGTGGTGTCGAAGCGTCGGGCATCGGCACCCAGCTTCTCGCTGGTGGCGCTCGGATGCAGTGGCGCATCCGTCATCAGCTGGACGACATACGGCGGAATCTCGTAGTCGTCGTCGAGGCGATGGATCGAGACCAGCGGCGCCCAGCTGCTGGCCCAGCGGTGGATCAGGGTCAGGTTGCGGGCGCTGTTGCTGTACGGGCTGGCGATATCGACCAGCATCACGGTCGCGTAGGCGGCCGCGCAGTGCGAGGCCTGCAGGCTGTTCTCCAGCGTGTCGCGCACCGGCAGGCAGGCGATGCCCCATTCCTCGGCGGTTTCGTAAAAACCGTGCAGTTCGAGCCAGATGCCCGGCGGCAATTCGCGGCGGGCGCGGAAATGCTCGAGGATGGTCATCCCGGTGTAGTGCAGGCAGCGATGCAGGATCGTCGCCATCAGCGTCCGGTATTCCGGATTGGCGGTATCCGGCACTTCGAGGCGGGCGCACAGCGCGTAGGCCTTCTCCATCTTGCGCCAGGCCGCCACCACCTGCTGGAAGCAGCCTTCCTCCTCATCGGCCAGCGGTAGCGCCTTGCCGTGATAGCGCCGCGACATTTCCTCCTCGATGAAGCACAGCGGCGCCCGGGCCTGTTCGAGCAGGCCGAGCAGGATCGGCGGGGCCGGCGGATGGCGCAGCAAGGCATCGAGAAAGCGCAGCAGTTGCTGCTCGGCGACGGCCGGATTGGCCAGCGGCAATTGCGCCAGGAAGGCGCCGCCGTCGGCGAGATCATGGAAGGACAACAGGGGGCTGTCGGCGACGGTGCTCATGGCATAGCCTCCTTCGGTGTTGACAGCGCGCGCGCCAGGGCCAGGGCCAGCTCGCCATCGCTGACCACCGGCCGCGGGGCTGCTGCCTCGCGCCGGACCTGACCCCAGATCGGCTCGGGGAAGTGCCGGTCGTCCTGCCAGCGCGGAATCACGTGCCAATGCACATGCGGCACCATATTGCCGAAGCTGGCGAGGTTGATCTTGTCCGGTGCGAACAGCTCGCGAACGACCGTTTCAACCGCGAACACGATGTCCATCAGATATTGCCGCTGTGCGGGCGGCAGGTCGCTCATCTCGCGCACGTGCGCATTCCAGATGACGCGGCAGAAACCGGGGTAGTGCGGATCGTCGACACGGATCACGCGGCAGTCGGCCGACTGCCAGAGGAGGGTTCCGCCGGGAACCGCACACAATTCGCAGGCCGCTTCGCTGTTCATATCGAGACTCCGGAAATGCCCGAAAGCATTGCACTGGAATTGTGATACCGCAAGCGATGCGGCCGGCTCAAGGAGTTATTTCACAGCCTGTTGCATTTACAGCAACACGCGTTCGATGCCCCCGCTGTTGGCCTTGCCGACGTAGTCCGCCATCCAGTTGCTGCCGAGCAGGTGCTTGGCCATCTCGACCACGATGTAGTCGGCGGTGGTGCCGGCATCGTCGTCGTAGCGCGACAGGCCCTGCAGGCAGGCCGGGCAGGAGGTCAGGATCTTGACCTCGCCGGTGAACCCGTCGGCCCGCAGCTTCTCCGCCCCCTTCTCGATCTCCTGCTGCTTCCTGAACTTGACCTGGGTGGCGATGTCCGGGCGCGAATAGGCGAAGGAGCCGGCGTCGCCGCAGCAGCGGTCGGTCAGCGGCACTTCCTGGCCCATCAGCGTCTTGGTCACGGCCAGCGGCGCGTAGGCCTTCATCGGCGTGTGGCAGGGGTCGTGGTACATGTAGCGGGTGCCGGTCACGCCTTCCAGCTTGACGCCCTTTTCCATCAGGTATTCGTGGATATCCAGGAGGCGGCAGCCGGGGAAGATCTTCTCGAACTGGTATTTCTGCAGCTGATCCATGCAGGTGCCGCAGGAGACAATCACCGTCTTGATGTCGAGATAGTTCAACGTGTTGGCCACGCGGTGGAACAGCACGCGGTTGTCGGTGGTGATCTGCTGGCCCTTGTCGGCATCGCCCGAGGCGTTCTGCGGATAACCGCAGCACAGGTAGCCGGGCGGCAGCACGGTGGTGGCGCCGGTTTCGTAGAGCATCGCCTGGGTGGCGAGACCCACCTGCGAGAACAGGCGCTCGGAACCGCAGCCGGGGAAGTAGAAGACGGCTTCCGAATCGTCGCTCGCCACCTTCGGGTTGCGGATCACCGGAATGACCTTGTCGTCCTCGATGTCGAGCAGGGCACGCGAGGTGCGCTTGGGCAGGTTGCCTGGCATCGGCCGGTTGAGGAAGTGGATGACCTGGGTCTTGACCGTCGGCGCGCCGAGCGTCGCCGGCGGGTGGGCGCGCGTCTCCTGGACCAGGCCGACCGCCTTGGCCGCCTTGTGCGCCAGGCGCTGGGCCTTGAAGCCGAAGTCCATCATTACGCCGCGCATCAGCTTGATGGTCGCCGGATCCTTCAGGTTCAGATAGGTCATCGCCGCCGCGGTGCCGGGGCTGAAACGCTTCTTGTCCTGCTTGCGGAGGAAATTGCGCATCGCCACCGACACGTCGCCGAAGTCGATATCGACCGGGCAAGGCTTCACGCAGCGATGGCAGATCGTGCAGTGGTCGGCGACGTCGTTGAATTCGTCGAAGTGCTTCAGCGAAATGCCGCGCCGGGTCTGCTCCTCGTAGAGGAAGGCCTCGACCAGCAGCGAGGTCGCCAGGATCTTGTTGCGCGGGCTGTACAGCAGGTTGGCGCGCGGCACGTGGGTCGAGCAGACCGGCTTGCATTTGCCGCAGCGCAGGCAGTCCTTGACCATGTCGGAAATCTTGCCGATCTCCGACTGTTCCATGATCAGCGACTCGGTGCCGAGCAGCGAGAAGGAGGGCGTGTAGGCATTGACCAGATCGCCGCCCGCCATCAGCTTGCCCTTGTTGAAGCGGCCTTCCGGATCGACCTTGTCCTTGTAGGCACGGAAGGGTGCGATCTCGTCCTCGGACAGGAATTCGAGCTTGGTGATGCCGATGCCGTGCTCGCCGGAAATCACGCCGTCCAGGCCGCGGGCCAGATGCATGATGCGCTCGACGGCCTGGTGCGCCGTCTGCAGCATCTCGTAATTGTCCGAATTGACCGGAATGTTGGTATGCACGTTGCCGTCGCCGGCGTGCATGTGCAGCGCGACGAAGACGCGGCCGCGCAGCACTTCCTTGTGGATGGCCTCGATCCGCTCGAGGATCGGGCGGAACATGGTGCCGTCGAAAATCTTGGTCAGCCGCGCCTTCAGTTCCTGCTTCCACGAGGTGCGCACGGAGTAGTCCTGCAGCCGGTGGAACAGGGTCGGGTTGGCCGCCTTGTTGCTCAGCTCGCCGGCCACCACGCCGTAGGCGGCGAAGCGCGTTTCGGCTTCGGCCAGCGGCAGGTCAAGGTTCTCCAAGAGCCATTCCCAGCGCAGGCGCACGGCCTCGACATAGTCCAGGGCCGCTTGCCGGCGGTCGCCGATCAGTACGTCCTTGTCGAGATTGGCGTCGCCGGCATGCAGCGGCAATTCGCCTTTCAGGAAATCGGACAGCGCGGCGCACAGCGCCAGCTTGTTCTGCGTCGACAACTCGATGTTGATGCGCTCGATGCCGTCGCAGTACTCGCCCATGCGCGGCAGCGGAATCACGACGTCTTCGTTCACCTTGAAGGCGTTGGTGTGGCGCGAGATGGCCGCGGTACGGGAACGGTCGAGCCAGAATTTCTTGCGCGTTTCCCCGTCGACGGTGATGAAGCCTTCGGCGGCGCGCAGGTTGCACATGCGCACCACTTCGGAAGCGGCCGCCATCACCGCCTTCTCGTCATGGCCGACGATATCGCCGATCAGCACCATTTTCGGCCGGCCGTGGCGCTTGGCCTTGGTCGCGTAGCCGACCGCCTTCACGTAGCGCTCGTCGAGGTGCTCGAGGCCGGCCAGCTGGACACCGGCGGCATGGCCGGCACCGCCCGGCTTGAAGTAGTCGGTGATCTCGACGATGGCCGGCACCGCTTCGCGCACCTGGCCGAAGAATTCGAGGCAGACGGTGCGCGCCACCGGCGGCATCTTGTGCAGCACCCAGCGGGCG
>DASUZG010000393.1:0-2339 GCA_036376995.1 Azonexus sp.
TGGTTGTCGATATCGAGGATGTCGATCGCGTCTTCCTTGGCCAGCTTGTACTTGTTGACGCCGACGATGACGTCCTTGCCCGAGTCGATGCGCGCCTGCTTGTCGGCGGCGCAGGTTTCGACCTGCATCTTGGCCCAGCCGGATTCGACGGCCTTGGTCATGCCGCCCATGGCTTCGATTTCCTGGATGATGCCCCAGGCCTTGTCGGCCATGTCCTGGGTCAGCTTTTCCATCATGTAGGAGCCGGCCCACGGATCGACGACATTGGTGATGTGGGTTTCTTCCTGGATGATCAGCTGCGTGTTGCGGGCGATGCGGGCCGAGAACTCGGTCGGCAGCGCGATCGCTTCGTCGAGCGCGTTGGTGTGCAGCGACTGGGTGCCGCCGAAGACCGCGGCCATCGCTTCGATGGTGGTGCGCACGACGTTGTTGTACGGATCCTGCTCGGTCAGCGACCAGCCCGAAGTCTGGCTGTGCGTGCGCAGCATCTTCGACTTGGCGCTCTTGGCGTTGAAACCGGTCATGATGCGGTCCCACAACAGGCGGCCGGCGCGCATCTTGGCGATTTCCAGGTAGAAGTTCATGCCCACCGCCCAGAAGAACGAGAGCCGCCCGGCGAAGGTATCGACGTCCATGCCCGAGGCGATGCCGGTGCGCACGTACTCCATGCCGTCGGCCAGCGTAAAGGCCAGTTCGATGGCCTGGTTGGCGCCGGCTTCCTGGATGTGATAGCCCGAAATCGAGATCGAGTTGAACTTCGGCATGTGCTGCGCGGTGTAGCCAAAGATGTCGGCGATGATCTTCATCGACGGCTTGGGCGGATAGATATAGGTGTTCCGCACCATGAACTCTTTGAGGATGTCGTTCTGGATCGTGCCCGACAGCTGCTCCTGCTTCACGCCCTGTTCCTCGGCGGCGACGATGTAGCCGGCGAGGATGGGCAGCACGGCGCCGTTCATGGTCATCGACACCGAAATCTTGTCGAGCGGGATGCCGTCGAACAGGATCTTCATGTCCTCGACGGAATCGATCGCCACGCCGGCCTTGCCGACGTCGCCGACAACGCGCTGGTTGTCGGAGTCGTAGCCGCGGTGTGTGGCCAGGTCGAAAGCCACCGAGACGCCCTGGCCGCCGGCGGCCAGCGCCTTGCGGTAGAAGGCGTTGGAGGCTTCGGCGGTGGAGAACCCGGCGTACTGGCGGATGGTCCACGGCTTGACGGCATACATGGTCGGCTGCGGGCCGCGCAGATAGGGCGCGAAGCCGGGCAGGGTGTCGGCGAAGGCCAGGCCTTCGACATCCTTCTTGGTATACAGGGCCTTGACCTGCAGGCCTTCCGGCGTGTTCCAGACCAGGTTGCCGACATCGCCCCCGGGCGCCTGCTTGGTCGCAGCCTTTTCCCAGGCATCCAGGTTGTTGGAATCAAAGAAATTTTCAGACATGTGACACCTCTCGCCGATTCGATTTTTTCGGGCCGATGATGCAGAATTCAAAATTCTACGCGTTTGGGCCCAGCTTGACATAGCCAGCCCCACATAATACTGTATCCATAATTATGGAAGCAAGTCGGCAAGTACCGACGGGCCCATCCACACCACGGCACACACATGAACCGCATCGCACCCACCGCGCTCTACCAGGAAGTGGCCGAACGCCTGCGCCAGCGCATCTTCGCCCACGAACTGACCCCGGGCACCTGGATCGACGAGCAGAAGCTCGCCGAACAGTACGGCATCTCCCGGACGCCGCTGCGCGAAGCACTCAAGGTGCTTGCCGCGGAAGGCCTGGTCGAACTGAAGCCGCGCCGCGGCTGCTACGTCACCGAGATTTCCCGCCAGGACCTGGACGACATCTTCCCGCTGATGGCCATGCTCGAAGCCCGCTGCGCCGTGGAAGCGGTACGCCATGCCAAGCCGGCCGACGTCCGCGACCTCAAGACCATCCACGAGCGCCTCGAAGCCGCCTCGCGCGAGGGCCGGATCGACGCCTTCTTCGAAGCCAACCAGGAATTCCACCGGCGCATCCAGGAACTGGCCAACAACCGCTGGCTGCTGTCGGTGATCCAGGACCTGCGCAAGGTGCTGAAACTGTCGCGTCTGCACTCGCTGTCGCTGGAAGGCCGCCTGCAGCAGTCGCTGGAAGAGCACCGGGCGATCATGGCGGCGTTCGAGGCCGGCGACGCCGCCGGCGCCGAGCGGGTTATGCACGACCACCTGCTGTCGGGCCGCGACGCGCTCGCCCGCATCCAGGACGTCGGCGGCAAGGCCGCCTGATCCCTGCGGCGGCGGTCATGCCGCCGCATCCGCCTTAGTGCATCTGCCGCTCGATGTCGGCGAACAGGT
>DASUZG010000394.1:0-4964 GCA_036376995.1 Azonexus sp.
GTGCCCAACGTCTGGTCGCTGCATATCCGCGACGCCCACTCGCCGATGTGTTTCACCAACGGCAAGGGCGCGACCAAGGAAAGCGCCCTGGCCTCGGCCCTGGGCGAATACATCGAGCGGGCGAGCTGCAATCACTTCTACAACGACCAGTTCTGGGGCGAGGAGATCGGCAACGCAGCCTTCGTGCATTACCCGGAGGAGCGCTGGTTCAAGCCCGGCCGCAAGGATGCGCTGCCGGCCGAAATCCTCGACGACTACTGCCGGGAAATCTACAACCCGGACGGCGAGCTGCGCGCCTCGCACCTCTACGACACCAATTCCGGCAATACCGAGCGCGGCATCTGCACGCTGCCCTATGTCCGCCAGTCGGACGGCGAAGTGGTCTATTTTCCGACCAACCTGATCGACAACCTGTTCCTGAGCAACGGCATGAGCGCCGGCAACACGCTGGCCGAAGCCCAGGTGCAGTGCCTCTCGGAAATCTTCGAACGGGCGGTCAAGCGCGAGATTCTCGAAGGCGAAATCGCGCTGCCCGATGTGCCGACCGAAGTGCTGGCGAAATACCCAGGCATCGTCGCCGGCATCGCCGAACTGGAAAAGCAGGGCTTCCCGGTGCTGGTCAAGGACGCCTCGCTGGGCGGCGAATTCCCGGTGATGTGCGTGACCCTGATGAACCCGCGCACCGGCGGCGTGTTCGCGTCCTTCGGCGCGCACCCCAGCCTGGAAGTGGCGCTGGAGCGCAGCCTGACCGAGCTGCTGCAGGGGCGCAGTTTCGAAGGCCTCAACGATCTGCCGCGACCGACCTTCGAAAGCAACGCCGTCACCGAACCGAACAACTTCGTCGAACACTTTATCGATTCCAGCGGCGTCGTGTCCTGGCGCTTTTTCAGCGCCAGGGCCGATTACGAGTTCGTCGAGTGGGATTTCTCCGGCCACGGCGAGAACTCCAATGCCATTGAGGCCGCCGCCCTGTTCGGCATCCTCGAAGCCATGGGCAAGGAAGCCTACATGGCGGTCTATGACCAGCTCGGCGCCACCGCCTGCCGCATCCTGGTGCCGGGCTATTCGGAGGTCTATCCGGTCGAGGATCTGATCTGGGACAACACCAACAAGGCGCTGGCCTTCCGCGCCGATATCCTGAACCTGCACCGCCTGGACGACGACGCGCTGGAAGCGCTGCTCGAACGTCTGGAAGACAGCGAACTCGACGACTACACCGACATCATCACGCTGATCGGTATCGAGTTCGACGAGAACACGGTCTGGGGCCAGCTGACCATTCTGGAATTGAAGCTGCTGATCAACCTCGCCCTGCAGCAATTCGAAGCGGCGCACGAACAGGTGAAAACTTTCTTGCAGTACAACGAGAACACCGTCGAGCGCGGCCTGTTCTACCAGGCCCTGGACGTGGTGCTGGAGGTGCTGCTCGACGACGAGCTGGAACTCGACGACTACGTGGCCAACTTCCGCCGCATGTTCGGCGACCCGCGGATGGACGCGGTGCTGGGCTCGGTGGACGGCAGCGTGCGCTTCTTCGGCCTGACCCCGACCAGCATGAAGCTCGAAGGGCTCGACCGGCACCAGCGCCTGATCGACAGCTACCGGAAACTGCACGCGGCGCGGGTCAAGCGGGCGGCGTGATGCGATAAGCGGAACCGGCCGAATGAACGTGGACGGTGGCAGGCGGGCAAGCGCTGCCACGCTCGCCATCCTTTGACAAACCCGCCGCGAACTCAAGATAATCGGCTGCTTCTGCGGGAGAGAGAGTCGCGGTTCGCCGCGCTCCGCCGAAGGCGCAAACTCCCATAATCGCTCAGGCATACCGAACCGCAGGAATTTTTCGCCGGCTGGAGAGCAGTTGCGGGCATCGCGCCCGGTAACTCACCGAAGGGGCAGGCCCGCAACGGGCCGAAACTCTCAGGTAAAAGGACAGGGGGAGAGGCGTCACGGAAGCGCGCTGTGCGGCTTCCGCTTTTTGACGGAGTCCTTTCGCATGCCCGACAGTCTTGCCCAGATTTTTCATCCCCTGGCCGCCGGCCGCTTCGACCTGTTGCTGCTCGTCTATCTCGTCGCCATCACCGCCGAAGCCATGTCCGGCGCGCTGGCGGCGGGGCGGCGCAACATGGATATCTTCGGCGTCGCCGTGATCGCCTTCGTCACCGCACTGGGCGGCGGCACCATCCGCGACGTGGTGCTCGGCAACTTCCCGATCGGCTGGACGCAGCATCCCGAATACGTCTATCTGGTGATCCTGGCCGGGCTGGCGACCACGCTGCTGGCCCGCTTCATGCACCGCATGAAGGGCCTCTTCCTGATGCTCGATGCGCTGGGCCTGATCGCCTTCTCGCTGATCGGCTGCAACGTCGCGCTGCAACTCGATTACCCGCCGGTGGTGGTGATCATGGCCGGCATGCTGACCGGCATCTGCGGCGGCATCCTGCGCGACGTGCTGTGCAACCAGGTGCCGGTGGTGTTCTGCCGCGAGCTCTACGCCAGCGTCTCGCTGTTCGTCTGCGCACTGTTTCTCGCCCTGCGCGCGGCTGGTATCGCCACCGAACTCAATACCCTGCTGTGTTTTGCCGTCGGCTTCGCCTTCCGTATGCTGGCGCTGCGTTTCAGCTGGAAACTGCCGACCTTTTCCTACCAGCAGCGTTGGGATTGACTCAACAACCCAGCGCTGCCAGTGCGGTTTCACCGCGAGCAGACGATTTCAGCCATTCTTGCGGACTAACAATCCGCAGGGGGCGCTCGGACTCTGACCTCAAGCCGCCCGGGCGTGCCGCACACCGACCACCGGCCGATGTTGCTCGGCCTGCCACAGATCGTAGGCCAGTTGCCCCTTCAACCAGTTCTCCGCAGTTGGTCCATCCAGCCATGCTTCCAGGCGCAGGGCCAGGTCGATGCTGATGCCGGCCTTGCCATTCAGCACGCGCGACAGGGTTACCCGGTTGATGCCCAATTCTTCGGCCGCCTGCGTGACCGTCAGGCCCAGCGCTGGCAGAACATCTTCCCGCAAGGTTTCGCCGGGGTGCGGCGGGTTGTGCATGCGTCCCATGCGATTCTCCTAGTGATAGTCCTGGTAATCGACCAGGATGGCGTCCTCGCCTTCGAACGTGAAGGTCATGCGCCAGTTTCCGTTGACCGTGACCGACCAGTGATCGGCAAGTTCTCCCGTCAATGGATGCAGCTTCCAGCCCGGCATGTTCATTTCCCTGGCCGACCTTGCATCATTCAACTGGCGTAGCTGCCGGGCCAATCGAGCCGCATGGTCCGGACGAATTCCGGACTTGCTGCCAGTCTCGAAAAACAGCTTCAGACCCTTGTGCTTGAAGTGCTTGATCATGGATTGATTGTAGCGTGATGCGCTACACGCTACAACTTCGCCTGTCCGGTCCGCCGGGGTAAAGTGCTCTCCCTTGAATTTCCGAGCGGATGACGCGACTGATGAACGAACAAACCCTGGTGCGGCTGGCGCTGTTTCTGCGCGATCTGGGGCGGGCCATGCATGTCAGCGGGGCGCCGGCGCACGATCTGGAAGGGGCGTTGCAGGAGATCGGCCAGCGTCTCGGCGTGCGGGTGGAAGGCTTCGCGGTGCTGACTTTCCTGGCGCTGACGGTGGTGGCCGGCGACCAGTCGCGGCGGGTCGAGTTGCTGCGCCTGCCGCCTTACGACTTCAACATGGCGCGGCTGATCGAGCTCGATGCGCTGTGCCGCGAGATTGCTTCGGTCGATGAACTCGACGCCTATGCCGAGCGTCTCGCCGCGATCATGCGCCAGCCGCCGCCGTGGTCCGGCTGGAGCTTCGTGCTGATGGGCTTTCCGTTGTCCGCTTCCGTCGCGCTGCTGCTGCGCGGCGGCTGGGTGGAAGCCCTGTGCGGCGGGCTGATCGGCATGGCCTTCGTCGCCGGGTTCCTGCTGTTCGCCCGCATTCCAAGGCTCGGTCCGGCGGTGCCGGTGGTGCTTTGCGCCCTGGCCGCCATCGCCGCGCAGGGGCTGGCGTTGCTGCTGCCGCAGCAGGTGCCGTTCATTTCGGCGGTGGCCGGCATCGTGCTGTTGCTGCCGGGTTTCATGATCACCATCGCCATGTCGGAAATCGCCACGCAGAACTATCTGGCCGGCACCGGCCGGCTGACCGGCGCTTTCGTGCTGTTGTTCCTGATGGGAGCGGGGCTGGCCATCGGCACCCAGCTGAGCCTCGCCTGGCTGCCGGCGCCGCCGCTGCCGGCAGCGGTGCCGGTGCTGCCGTCGTGGGCCATCTGGGCGGCCATCGCCGGGCTCGGCGTGTCGCTGCTGGCGGTGCTGCAGGCGCCGCTGGCGGCGGTCAATGTTGCGGTCGGCGCCTGCCTGCTGGCCTGGGCCGTCTATTCGCTGGTCGATGCGCAGATGGGCGGGGTCGTCGGTGCCTTCGCCGGCGCCCTGGCAGTGGCGTGCGCCGGCCACCTGTACCAGTACCTCAGCAAGCGCCCGGCGGCGCTGGTGCAGATTCCCGGGCTGATCACGCTGGTGCCCGGCAGCATGGGCTTTCGCGGCGTGCATGCGCTGATCCACCAGGACAGTGCCGCCGGCATCAGCCTGATGACCGACATGGTGATCACCGGCGCCGTGCTGGCGGTCGGCCTGCTGCTGGCCGACAACATCATGCCGCTGGTGTTCGAGCGGCGGGCCAAGGAGCCGGGCAAGACAACGTAGTTTGCTTGCCGAAGGCGGCTATGGCCGGTTGTAAAGCTGCTGGCGGGAATTTAACTTTGCGCAATGATCGGGCATCGAAGGCGCAGTAAATTCGCGGCCCAAATCTGCCGGCGGGCAGCACAAAACAGGAGTAGAAATGCAAGTGTTCGGGAGAACCAAGGTATCGACGCGGATGTTGCTGATGAGCGGCCTGACGCTGATCGGTCTGGTCGCCATCTGTCTGGTCGCGCTGTTCCAGCTCAAGCAGAGCATGCTCGAAGACCGCAAGGCCAAGA
>DASUZG010000395.1:0-4626 GCA_036376995.1 Azonexus sp.
ATCAGGTTGATTTCCGGTTCTTCCCGGGTATTGCCGCGCTGGAACTTCATGGCTCAGGTCCGGTCGCCGTGCATGTACTCGACCAGGCGCACCGCCTGCTGCTCCATCTCGACGACGAAGCCGTCGACCAGGGCCCGGAAGTGGCGCCAGAAGATCACACTCGGAATGGCGATGAAGATGCCGAAGCCGGTGTTGTACAGTGCGATCGAGATACCGTGCGCCAGCTGCTGCGGATTGCCGGTGCCCGGGGCCTGCGAGCCGAAGATCTCGATCATCCCGACCACCGTGCCGAACAGGCCCATCAGCGGGCTGATCGAGGCGATGGTGCCGAGCGTGGTCAGGTAGCGGCTCAGGTCGTGCGCGACGGCGCTGCCGGACTCCTCGATCGACTCCTTCATCACTTCGCGGGAGTTGTTCACATTGCGCAGGCCGGCGGAGAGCACGCGGCCGAGCGGCGAATGCCGGTCCAGTTCGTCGAGCAGCTTGTCGTTGTTGGCACCGCGGCGGAATTCGCCGACCGCGCGCTGCAGCAACCCAGGCGGAACGATCTTGGTGCGGCGCAGGGCGACCAGGCGCTCGATGATCAGGGCAACGGAAATGATGGAGGCCAGCAGCAACGGCCAGATGGGCCAACCGGCGGCCTGAACGATTGCAAACACGTGTGACACCCTCGCTGGAAAATCAATCCGGAATTTTGCCTCTCCGCCGCAGGAGCGGCAAGCGACAAATTGCCGCGCCCGGCCGCGAAAGGCGACTCGCTTATCCCCAAAAGCTGTGGATAAGTCTGTGAATGAACTGTCATCAGTTCGGCTAACTCCGTTCCGGCAAAGGCTTTTTCCTGCTCTGCCAAAAAACGAGGCATTTCATTTAACACGTTAAAAAACAATAAGTTAATAATGTCAAGCTAAAATCGGCGCAAATCGGCAGCATGCTGCGAGGTTACAATCGACAGATGAGTGCAACCCCGCCCCCTGTCGATAAATCCGTTCTTTCCGTCTCCGGACTCAACCGCCTGGTCCGCGAATGCCTGGAAAATAATTTCCCGCTGACCTGGGTCGGCGGCGAAGTCTCCAACCTGACCTACGCCGCCTCCGGCCACGTCTATTTCTCGCTCAAGGATGCCGGCGCCCAGGTGCGCTGCGTGATGTGGCGCAGCCGGGCACAGTTGCTCGGCTGGCGACTGGAAAACGGCCAGAAGATCGAAGTGCGCGCGCTGGTTTCGTTCTACGAGCCGCGCGGCGAATTTCAACTCAATGTCGAGGCGGTCCGCCGGGCCGGCCAGGGCGACCTGTACGAACGCTTCCTGCGCCTCAAGGCGCAGCTGGAAGGCGAAGGCCTGTTCGCCGCCGCCGGCAAGCGGCCATTGCCGACCTTCCCGCGGCGCATCGCCATCGTCACCAGCCCGCAGGCGGCGGCGCTGCGCGACGTGCTGACCACCTTGCGCCGGCGCGCGCCGCACATCGCCCTCAGCCTCTATCCGACGCTGGTCCAGGGCGACGGCGCCGGACTGCGCATCGCTGACGCCCTGATTGCCGCCGGCCGCAGCGACGCCGACCTGATCCTGCTCTGCCGCGGCGGCGGCTCGATCGAAGACCTCTGGGCCTTCAACGAAGAGTGCGTCGCCCGCGCCATCCGCGCCGCCGGCGTGCCGGTCATCGCCGGCATCGGCCATGAAACCGACTTCACCATCGCCGATTTCGCGGCCGACTTGCGGGCACCGACGCCGACGGCCGCCGCCGAACTGGCCAGCCCCGACCGGACGACGCTGCAACAGCACCTGGCGCAGTTGCACGGCCAGTTGCAACGCCGCCAGGAACGGGCACTGGGCGACCGCCAGCAACGGCTCGACTGGCTCGCCGGCCGCCTGCTGCATCCGGCCGAACGCCTGGCCCAGCGCTACCAGCAACTGCTCGGGCTGGAGCGGCGCCTGCTGCAGGGCGTGCGCCGCTACAGCGCCACCGGTCGCCTGCACTTGCAGGCTGCCGGCCGGCGCCTGCAGGCCGCCCGGCCGCGGCCGGCGCAGCGCGCCGAAAGCCTCGAGCAACTGCGCCACCGGCTCGATCGGCAGGCGCACTGGCAGTTTGCGCAATTGCAGATGAAACTAAATGCGCTGGGCAACGGTCTCAAGCAGCTTGATCCGCATGCCGTACTGGCGCGCGGCTACACCCTGGCTACCGGACCGGACGGCCGGGCCGTGCGCGACGCCAGCGAACTGGCGGCCGGCACCGTGCTCAAGCTCGATTTCGCCCGTGGCACAGCGCTGGCCACGGTCGATCAGGTTGTCGCGACCGGCGAAGCTGACTAGAATTTTTTATACCCCAACCCGCTTTCCAACAACGGAGAATACCAATGGAACACCAACTGCCCGCCCTGCCCTTCGCCAAGGACGCCCTCGCCCCGCACATGTCGGCCGAGACCTTCGATTACCACTACGCCAAGCACCACCAGGCCTACGTCACCAACCTGAACAACCTGATCAAGGGCACCGAGTACGAGAACCTCGACCTCGAAGCCATCGTCAAGAAGGCTCCGGCCGGCGGCATCTACAACAACTCCGCCCAGGTCTGGAACCACACCTTCTTCTGGAACTGCCTGAAGCCGAACGGCGGCGGCGCCCCGAGCGGCGCCCTGGCCGAAGCCATCAACAAGAAGTGGGGCTCGCTCGACGAGTTCAAGAAGGCCTTCCAGAACTCCGCCGTCGGCAATTTCGGCTCCGGCTGGACCTGGCTGGTCAAGAAGGCCGACGGTTCCGTCGACATCGTCAACATGGGCGCCGCCGGCACCCCGCTGACCACCGGCGACAAGGCCCTGCTGACCATCGACGTCTGGGAGCACGCCTACTACATCGACTACCGCAACCTGCGCCCGAAGTTCGTCGAGACCTTCCTGAACCACCTGGTCAACTGGTCCTTCGCCGAAGCCAATTTCGCCGGCTGATCGGTTTTCCGTCCGGCTGAACTGCCGGCCAGCAGCCCCCTGCAGCCGATGCTCCAGGGGGTTTTTCTTTGGCGCCGCCGAAAACGCAACATTGCCGTTTCTCAGCTTTTTCCGAGGCCATCGTCCCGGACAAGCGTTCCTGCACACCCCGGCTTTCGGCATACCATCGAGTCATCCCATTCCATCTGCTGCGGCAGACAAGATTGCCGATGAACGACATCGCCACCTCCAGCTTCGCCACCGGCCCGATGTGGGCCGGCTTCATCGTTTTCATCCTGGTCATGCTGGCCCTCGACCTGTTCGTCTTCGGCGGGCGCAAGGCGCATCGGGTGTCGGTCAGGGAAGCGCTGGCCTGGGTCATCGCCTGGGTCTGCCTGGCGCTGTCCTTCGCCGGCCTGCTGTGGTGGTACCTGAACGACACGCAAGGAGCCGCGGTCGCCCAGCGCAAGACGCTCGAGTTTCTCGCCGGCTACCTGATCGAGCAGTCGCTGTCGGTCGACAACATGTTCGTCTTCGTGATGATCTTCGGCTATTTCGCGGTGCCGCCGGAACTGCAGCGGCGGGTGCTGCTGTACGGCGTGCTCGGGGCCATCGTCATGCGTGCCGCGATGATCATCGGCGGCGTCTGGCTGGTGTCGCAATTCGCCTGGCTGCTGTATGTCTTCGGCGCCTTCCTGGTCATCACCGGCATCAAGATGATCATCTTCGCCGAAGCCGAACCCGACCTCGACCAGCACCCGCTGCTGCGCTGGCTGCGCCGCCACCTGCGCATCACCCGCGGTTTCCACGGCGAAGCCTTCTTCGTCCGCCAGGAGGGCATTCTCTGGGCGACGCCGATGTTCCTGGTACTGGTGCTGATCGAGACCAGCGACGTGATTTTCGCCATCGACAGCATTCCGGCCATCTTCGCGGTGACCACCGATCCGTTCATCGTGTTCACGTCGAACATCTTCGCCATCATGGGCCTGCGCGCGCTGTACTTCCTGCTGGCCGACATGGCCGACCGCTTCCACCTGCTCAAGTACGGCCTGGCCGTCGTGCTCGTCTTCATCGGCGGCAAGATGCTGGCCGCCCCGTGGTTCCACATGCCGATCCAGTGGTCGCTGGCCATCGTCGGCAGCATCATCTTCGGCTCGGTCGTCCTGAGCCTCGCCCTGTCGCGCCAGCAAGACAACTGAAGGGAAATGCCATGACCGATCTCCCCGATAACGAATTGCCCGAACCCACTACCCGGCATTGCGACGCCGATGGCCGCCTGGTTAGCCTGAGCTTCGACTCGCAACCGCCCCCGGCACGCGGTGGCGCCATCTGGCTGATCGCCGTCGACGGTTCGCGCTATTGCCAGCAGGCGGTCGCCGAAGCCATTCGCCTGGCTGTCGACTACCACGATTGCCGCCTGCAACTGGTCCATGTCGAGCGCTGGCTGAGCCGGGAGGCCGCCGACAACGAGCTGGCACAACGCGGCTGGGCCGCCAGCCGTGGCGCCCGCCAGGCGCTGGAGGCAGCCGGCCATGGCTGGCGCCTGCATGTCGTGATGGGCGAAGTCGCCGAATCGATCATCCGCGTCGCCACCGAACAAGGCTGTTGCGGCATCGTCATGGGCAGTCGTGGACTGGGCGCGGCCGCCAATATCCTGGTCGGCTCGGTCGCCGAAAAAGTCATTCATCTGAGTCCGCTGCCGGTGCTCAT
>DASUZG010000396.1:0-2130 GCA_036376995.1 Azonexus sp.
GCATCCGACAGGTCGGCGCGGTTGCCGACATCGATATAGGACTCGATCTGCTGGCGGCCGAACATCGAGACCATCGCCACCAGGATGCCGGTGATGACGATGGCGATGATCATCTCGACCAGCGTGAAGCCGCGGCCGCCAGCGCGGGAAAGGAAATGCTCAGCTGCGCGGCGCATAGCGGAAACGGTAGCCGGTCAGCGCAAAGCGCTCGCCGTTGCGGGTGACGGTGACGGTAATGGCCAGCGCCGCGGTATCGTCGGCGAGGCCGAGCGCGGTACCGGCGTGCGCGATGGCGATGTCGGCGCGATAGCCCGCCATCGCGTTGTTGCCGGCGGCATCGCCGATGTCGTTGGCGCCGAAGCCGCCGAAGTCGGCAACGTTGTCGTAGGTCTCGCCGGGGTCGGTGCCCCCCCGCGTCTCGGTGCCCGGCACCGCGCCGAGGCTGTTCTGCGGATTGGCGCAATCGCCGTAGCCCTGGGCGGAGGTCGCCGTGGCATCGTCCGGATCGCACCAGGTATACGGCTGGTGCATGGCTTCGTTCAACAGCGACTCGGCAATCGCCGCCAGCTGCTTGGTCACCATCGGATCGGCGCTGGTCCGCACCATCGGGCCGATCACCGATACCAGACCGACGACGCCGACGCTGACGACGACGATGAAGACGATCAGCTCGACCAGGGTGACGCCCCGCTGCCGGGGCCGCATCTCAATGCACATAGCCGGTCTCGGCCTCGACGGTCAGGTCCAGCGCCCCCGGCAGGCCGGAGAAGGAGAAACTGGCGGCGGCATTCGGCCGCCCGGCGGCATCGAACACCAGGCTGGCCGGCGCCGCTGCAAAGGCCGCCGGGGCGGTGGCGGTCAGCACATAGGCCTGGCCGTCCGGCCCGGCCAGCGGCCCGCCGGCGGCGCAGTCAGCGGCGCCGTAAGCATCGGCAATGCGCAGGGTGAGACTGCCCGGTGTGGTGGTAAAGCTCGCGCAGACGGGGCGCCGTGCCGCAACCGCCGATTTCTGGGCGTAACGCAAGGCGGCGGCCACCTGGTCGCGGAAACCACGTTCCTCGAAACCGGTGCCGCCGCGCCACTTGGGAACGACAAAAGCCGCCAGGATGCCGGCCACCACCATCACGACAATCAATTCAACCAGCGTAAAGCCGCCTTGACCATGCTCCATGAGGATGTCGCCCTCAGAAAAAACCCGGACAAGATGTCCGGGCCATTTCTGCATGAAATGCTTGCATCGACGTCAAGCAGATCGGCATGCTGCCGGTTAATCGCAATTGCTGACGTTCTGCGCGTAGATGGGGGCATCGCCCGCCGCAGCCGGCGCCGCGTAGCCAATGGCACAGGTGGCACGGTTGCTTGAGGCAGCGCCAGCATGATAAAGGTAAGAATCGCTTGCCGTCGTATTGCCGCCAACCGTACCGGTAATCGCCCCGGTTGCAGTCCCGAAGTCGGTATCCGGCGTCAAGGTGAGCACGCGCTTCAATTCGCTCAGATCCTTGGCATAACCATATGCCAGCAGTACATCCGTGCCATTGACCGTCACCTTGTTGCTCGCTCCAGCAGCGCTACTGGCCAGCCCCGCCGCCGCCGCCTTGCCGTAAAGCATCGTATTTGCCCCGGCCATGGCGCCATTGGCTCCCTTCAACACCCCTGCACGCGCATCGGACGACAAATTGATGAACTTCGGCAGCGCGGTGGCCGCCAGAATGCCGAGAATCACGATCACGACGATCAGTTCGATCAGGGTGAAACCTTTTTGCATCGCTTTCATTTATTGCTCCTCAGAAAATAATTCAGCAGCCGGTCAAGGTCAGTTCGCTGATCGTGGCCGCCCTGCCGGCGGCAGCCGGCTGGGTATAGGTAAAGAAACAGGTCGAAGGATCGGTGGCGCCGACCACGCCGAAAGTAGCGACGCCGCCGGCGGTGGCGTAGGTATAGCCCTCGGCTTCCAGCTGCGCCTGGGTCGGGTTGTAGATGCCGGTCAGGCCAGCCATCGCCAGGATGCCCGGGTTGCCGCCGAAGGCGGTGACCTGCGGGTAACCGAAAACCATGAAGATCAGGCCGTTCTCGGTACACACAGTGCCGGTCGCCCCGGTACTGTTATTGGCCGCGACCCCGCTGGTAACG
>DASUZG010000397.1:0-10086 GCA_036376995.1 Azonexus sp.
GCGCTTCGAGCGGACCGTGCGTGAGTGTTTCGTCTTCGAGCGCCGCCAAGATCAGCGCGACACCGATACCGTTGTCGGCGCCGAGCGTCGTGCCAGGTGCCTGCAGCCAGCCGTCGCCCAGCGTCGGCACGATCGGATCGCGGCTGAAATCGTGGCTGCTGTCGGCATTCTTCTGGCAAACCATGTCGAGGTGCGCCTGCAAGACGACGCCCGGGGCCGTCTCGCAGCCCGCGCTGGCCGGCTTGCGGATGAGCAGATTACCGGCACCATCGACTGTCGCCGCCAGCCCGCGCGCCTCAGCCCAGGACCGGATGGCTTCGCGCAGCGGGCCTTCCTGCTTGGACGGGCGCGGCGTCGCGCAGAGTGTCGCGAAGTGCCGCCAGACGATCGCCGGCTGCAGGCCGGCCAACGGGGAATTGCTCATGATCGGGGCTCCAAAGCAGAAAACCCCGCAGACCTTGCGGTTTGCGGGGTTTGAATTCTGGGGCGACTGATGGGGCTCGAACCCACGACAACCGGAATCACAATCCGGGACTCTACCAACTGAGCTACAGCCGCCGCTGAAGAAGGCGCGCATTGTACGAACTTCCGCCCGATGTGTCCACACTTTCTCCGCTTCTTTTGCAGTCGCAGCGCACATCTTTGCCTTTCACCGGGCGTGATAGAATTGTCGGCTTTATTTTTCGGCTCCGACGTCACAAGGAACTCTCATGGAATCTACTACTGCACAAGCCAACGAACTCGAACGCCGCGTTGACCTCTCCATCGCCATCGCCGATGTCGAGAAGGAAATGGAACAGCGCCTGAAGCGCATGGGCCGCAACGTCAAGATGCCGGGCTTCCGTCCGGGCAAGGTGCCGTTCAGCATCGTCAAGCAGCAGTATGGCGACCAGGCTCGCCACGAAGTTCTGTCCGAGGAACTCGACCGCGTCTTCGGCGAAACCGTCACCGCACAGAAGATGCGTGTCGCCGGTTATCCGCGCATCGAGCCGAAGACCACCGAAAGCACCACCCACCTCGAGTTCTCCGCCATTTTCGAGGTCTATCCGGAATTCGCCCCGGGCGACCTGTCGGCCTCCGAAATCGAACGCCCGGTCCTCGAAGTCGGCGCCGCCGAAATCGACAAGACCCTGGACATCCTGCGCAAGCAGCGCGTCTCCTACGTTGACGCCGACCGCGCCGCCGCCAAGGAAGACCGCGTCGTCATCGACTTCCTCGGCAAGAAGGACGGCGTGCCGTTCCAGGGTGGCCAGGCTGCCGATTACCCGTTCGTCCTCGGCCAGGGCATGATGCTGCCCGACTTCGAGAACGCCGTTGAAGGCAGCAAGGTCGGCGAGTCCAAGACCTTCGACCTGACCTTCCCGGCTGACTACCATGCCAAGGATCTGGCCGGCCAGACGGTCCAGTTCGAGATCACCGTCAAGCAGGTGCAGGCTCCGCAACTGCCGGAAGTCGATGCCGAGTTCGCCAAGGGCATGGGCGTGGCCGACGGCGACGTTACCAAGATGAAGAGCGAGATCGAAGCCAACCTGAAGCGCGAAGTGAAGCGCCGCATCGAAGGCAAGGTCAAGGACCAGGTCATGGAAGCCCTGCTCAAGACCAACCCGATCACCATCCCGTCCGCCCTGGTCGACATGGAAGTCCAGCGCCTGATGCAGGCTGCCCGCCAGGATATGGAACAGCGCGGCATGAAGACCAAGGATTTTCCGATCCAGCCGGAATGGTTCGCCGACCAGGCCAAGCGCCGCGTGACCCTTGGCCTGATCCTTGCTGAAGTGGTGAAGACGGAGAAGCTTCAGGCAACGCCGGAACAGGTTCGCGCCATGGTCGAGGAAACCGCCCAGAGCTACGAGCAGCCGGAAGAAGTGATCCGCTGGTACTACGCCCAGCCGCAGCGCCTGCAGGAAGTCGAAGGCGTGGCGATCGAGAACAACGTCGTCGCCTGGGTGCTGGGCAAGGCCAAGGTCACCGACAAGGCGGCTGTTTTTGATGAATTGATGGGCCAGAAGCAGTAAGCTGGACGACGTCACAAAAACAACGACCGTCTGTAACCTAACCAACAAGGGCTGACATGAATTTCGACAACGCAAGCAACTGGGATCCGCAGGCCTTGGGCCTCGTCCCGATGGTGGTGGAACAGAGCGGACGCGGCGAACGCGCGTACGACATCTATTCGCGCCTGCTGAAGGAGCGGGTGATTTTTCTTGTCGGCCCGGTTAACGACGCCAGCGCCAACCTGGTGGTGGCCCAGTTGCTGTTCCTCGAAGCGGAGAATCCGGACAAGGACATCTACTTCTACATCAATTCGCCGGGCGGCTCGGTGACGGCCGGGATGTCGATCTACGACACCATGCAGTTCATCAAGCCGGACGTGTCGACGCTGTGCATCGGCCAGGCCGCCTCGATGGGCGCCTTCCTGCTCAACGCCGGCGCCAAGGGCAAGCGTTTCGCCCTGCCCAACTCGCGCGTGATGATTCACCAGCCGCTGGGCGGCTTCCAGGGCCAGGCCTCGGACATCGCCATCCACGCCAAGGAAATCCTGTCGATCCGCGACCGCCTGAACCGCATCATGGCCGAACACAGCGGCCAGCCGCTGGAGCGCATCGAGAAGGACACCGACCGCGATAATTTCCTTTCTGCCGTCGAGGCCGCAGAATACGGCCTGATCGACAAGGTGCTAACCCGCCGCGACGCGGCTTGACCGGAGGAATCCAGATGTCTAAAGGCGGCCAGGAAAAACTGCTGTACTGCTCCTTCTGCGGCAAGAGCCAGCACGAAGTCAAAAAGCTCATCGCCGGACCGTCGGTGTTCATCTGTGACGAGTGCATCGCGCTGTGCAACGACATCATCCGCGATGAGTTGCCCGAGGAAGCGGCCAAGGCCGGCCGCTCCGACCTGCCGACGCCGCGCGAGATCTGCTCCATCCTCGACCAGTACGTGATCGGCCAGGAAGTCGCCAAGCGTATCCTCGCCGTGGCGGTCTACAACCACTACAAGCGTCTGCGCCATACCGCCAAGAATGCCGACGATGTCGAGCTGGCCAAGAGCAACATCCTCCTGGTCGGCCCGACCGGCTCGGGCAAGACGCTGCTCGCCCAGACGCTCGCGCGGCTGCTCAACGTCCCCTTCGTGATGGCCGACGCCACCACGCTGACCGAAGCCGGCTACGTCGGCGAGGACGTCGAGAACATCATCCAGAAACTGCTGCAGAAGTGCGATTACGACATCGAGAAGGCGCAGCAGGGCATCGTCTACATCGACGAAATCGACAAGATTTCGCGCAAGTCCGACAACCCGTCGATCACCCGCGACGTCTCCGGCGAAGGCGTGCAGCAGGCGCTCCTGAAGCTGATCGAAGGCACGGTCGCCTCGATTCCGCCGCAGGGCGGGCGCAAGCACCCGAACCAGGACTTCGTCCAGGTCGACACCACCAACATCCTGTTCATCTGCGGCGGCGCCTTCGCCGGACTGGAAAAGGTCATCCGCAACCGCTCCGAAAAGGGCGGCATCGGCTTCGGCGCCGAAGTGAAGAGCAAGGACGACGGCAAGGAAGTCGGCAAGATCCTGCAGGACGTCGAACCGGAAGACCTGATCAAGTTCGGCCTGATTCCCGAACTGATCGGCCGCCTGCCGGTCGTCGCCACGCTGCAGGAACTGGAGGAGGCCGCCCTCGTCCAGATCCTGACCGAGCCGAAGAATGCGCTGATCAAGCAGTACCAGAAGCTGTTCAGCATGGAGGACGTCGAACTCGAAATCCGTTCCGGCGCCCTCTCCGCCATCGCCAAGAAGGCGCTCGAGCGCAAGACCGGCGCCCGCGGCCTGCGCTCGATCCTCGAACACACCCTGCTCGACACGATGTACGAACTCCCCGGCATGGAAAATGTCGAAAAGGTCGTCATCGACGAGAACATGATCACCGGTGACACCCCGCCGCTGCTCATCTACGCCGATCAGCCGAAGGTTTCCGGCTCCAACTGAGCCGGGCTTGAATTGCGGTTCCCTGCCCCCACCTAGGGGGCTCATACCTATTTCAAAGGCTTCGTAATGTCGAACCCCAACACCCTTCCGGAAACCGCCGAACTGCCGCTGCTGCCGTTGCGCGATGTCGTCGTCTTCCCGCACATGGTCATTCCGCTGTTCGTCGGCCGCCCGAAATCGATCAAGGCGCTGGAAATGGCCATGGAGGCCGGCAAGAACATCCTGCTGGTGGCCCAGAAGTCGGCCGCCAAGGACGAGCCGGAGCCGGAAGACCTGTATCGCATCGGCTGCATGGCCAACATCCTGCAGATGCTCAAGCTGCCCGACGGCACCGTCAAGGTGCTGGTCGAAGGCACGCAGCGCGCCCGCGTCGAGGCCATCGAGGTGCAGTCCTCGGTGTTCATGGCCACGGCCGCGCCCTTGCCGCAAGCCGCGGTTGAAGACCACGAGATCGAGGCCATGCGCCGCGCCGTGGTCGCCCAGTTCGACCAGTTCGTCAAGCTGAACAAGAAGATTCCGCCGGAAGTACTGTCGTCCATCGCCGGCATCGAGGACGCCGGCCGCCTGGCCGACACCATCGCCGCCCACCTGCCGCTCAAGCTCGAGCAGAAGCAGGAAGTGCTGGAGATGGAAAGCGTGCGCGACCGTATCGACCGCCTGCTGTCGCAACTCGAGTCGGAAATCGACATCCTGCAGGTCGAAAAGCGCATTCGTGGCCGCGTCAAGCGCCAGATGGAAAAGAGCCAGCGCGAGTACTACCTGAACGAACAGGTCAAGGCGATCCAGAAGGAACTCGGCGAAGGCGAGGACGGCGCCGATCTGGAAGAGCTGGACAAGAAGATCAAAGCCGCCGGCATGAGCAAGGAAGGCCTGGCCAAGGCCCAGGGCGAGCTGAAGAAGCTGCGCCTGATGTCGCCGATGTCGGCCGAAGCCACCGTCGTGCGCAATTTCATCGAGACGCTGATCGGTCTGCCGTGGCGCAAGAAGACGCGCATCAGCAAGGACCTGCGCGAAGCCGAGAAGATTCTCGACGCCGACCATTTCGGTCTCGACAAGGTCAAGGAACGCATCCTCGAGTACCTCGCGGTGCAACAGCGCGTAGACAAGGTCAAGGCACCGATCCTGTGCCTGGTCGGCCCTCCGGGCGTCGGCAAGACTTCGCTCGGCCAGTCGATCGCCAAGGCGACCAACCGCAAGTTCGTGCGCATGGCGCTCGGCGGCGTCCGTGACGAAGCCGAAATCCGCGGCCACCGCCGCACCTACATCGGCTCGATGCCGGGCAAGATCCTGCAGAGCCTAACCAAGGTCGGTGTGCGCAACCCGCTGTTCCTGCTCGATGAAGTCGACAAGCTCGGCCAGGATTTCCGCGGCGATCCGTCTTCCGCCCTGCTCGAAGTGCTCGATCCGGAGCAGAACAACACCTTCCAGGACCACTACGTCGAGGTCGATTTCGATCTCTCCGACGTGATGTTCGTCGCCACTGCCAACACGATGAACATTCCCGCCCCGCTGCTCGACCGGATGGAAGTCATCCGCCTGTCGGGCTACACCGAGGACGAGAAGGTCAATATCGCGATGCGCTACCTGCTGCCCAAGCAGATGAAGAACAACGGCGTCAAAAAAACCGAACTGACGGTCGTCGACAGCGCCGTGCGCGACATCGTCCGCTACTACACCCGCGAAGCCGGCGTGCGGGCGCTCGAACGCGAGATTTCCAAGATCTGCCGCAAGGTGGTCAAGACGCTGCTGTTGAAGAAGCGCGACAGCCGGGTCATCGTCAATGCCAAGAATCTCGACAAGTTCCTCGGCGTGCGCCGCTACAGCTTCGGCATGGCCGAAAAGGAAAACCAGGTCGGCCAAGTCACCGGTCTGGCCTGGACCGAGGTCGGCGGCGAACTGCTGACCATCGAATGCGCCAACATGCCGGGCAAGGGCAACATCCTGCGCACCGGTTCGCTCGGCGACGTGATGAAGGAATCGGTCGAGGCTGCCCGCTCGGTGGTCCGCGCCCGCGCCCATCGCCTGGGCATCAAGGCCGACGCCTTCGAGAAGACCGACATCCACATCCACGTGCCGGAAGGCGCAACGCCCAAGGATGGCCCGTCGGCCGGCATCGCCATGACCACGGCGCTGGTGTCCTCCTACACCGGCATCCCGGTCCGCTGCGAAGTCTGCATGACCGGCGAGATCACGCTGCGCGGTGAAGTGCTGGCCATCGGTGGACTGAAGGAGAAGCTGCTGGCAGCCGTGCGCGGCGGCCTGAAGACGGCGCTGATCCCGGAAGAGAACGTCAAGGACCTGACCGAGATCCCCGACAACATCAAGAACAAGATCGAGATCGTGCCGGTCAAGTGGATCGACCAGGTTCTCGAGCGTGCGCTTGAGCGCACGCCCGAGGCGTTGCCGGAACAGGGCGAGGAAAATGCCGAGGTCAAAGCCACCGCCGAGGCTTCCGCCGCAACGACTGTTCTTACCCATTGATTTAGAAGGAAAGGATGCCGACGTATTGCGATCGGCATCCCCGCCCCCTCTTCCAGGAGGGGCTCATCCCGCCAGAATCCGCTTGACACAAGGATTTCGGGAGAGATATAAATCCGTCCGCGCAAAATTTTCCTTTTTTCCGATTCATCCATTCAGGGGATTTAAATGAACAAGACTGAACTGATCGACCAGATCGCCGCTTCCGCCGAAATTTCCAAGGCTGCCGCCGGCCGCGCACTCGATGCGACCGTTGCCGCCGTCAAGGATGCGCTGAAGAAGGGCGACACCGTCAGCCTGATCGGTTTCGGCACCTTCTACGTCGGCGAGCGCGCCGCCCGCACCGGCCGCAACCCGCGCACCGGCAAGACGCTGGAAATCAAGGCCGCCAAGTCGCCGAAGTTCCGTGCCGGCAAGGGCCTGAAGGACGCCATCAACTAAGATTTTCTTTGGGTGCTTAGCTCAGTTGGTAGAGCGTCGCCCTTACAAGGCGAATGTCGGCGGTTCGACCCCGTCAGCACCCACCAGCATGACGACAACACCCCGCTCCGGTAGCGGGGTTTGTCTTGTTTGAGGATGCCGCGATGAGCGATGTCAGCTTTCCCGAAGATCGGGACAAGAAGGGCGATGCGCTGAAGGCGCAACGCTTCAACATGCTTGAAGATATCGCCAAGGAACTTGCTGGCGATGTGGTATTCCCCACCTATTTCGACGCCGTCCTGCGCCTGCGCAAGATCCTGCAGGACCCGGATCAGGGCATGGCCGAAATCGCCATCGCCGTTTCCGCCGAACCACTGATCAGCGCCAAGCTGCTGCATCTATCCAATTCCGTGGCCTTCAACCCGGAAGGCCGCGAAGTGCGCGACCTGAAGTCGGCGATCATGCGCCTGGGTCTGAACACCGTGCGCGCCACCGCCCTGTCCATCGTCATGACCCAGCTGATGCGTGCGCGCGGCATGGCCGACTACGCGGAAGTAACGCAGGGCCTCTGGGAACACTCGATCAAGACTTCGGCGGCCGCCCGGATCATCGCCCGGGCTGCACCCCGCCTGAATGCCGACGAAGCCATGCTGGCCGGCCTGATCCACGATCTTGGCGCGTTCTACATGCTCTACCGTGCAACCCAGTACGATGAGCTGCGCAACCGGCCGGACAGTATCAAGTACCTGATCATCCAGTGGCACGAAAGCATCGGCGTCTCGCTGCTCAACGCCCTCGGCATTCCCGAGGAAATCGTCGACGCCACCATCGACCATGACCACCTGCGTCCGCCACCGGCACCGGTGCGCAACCTGCAGGACGTCATCTACGTGGCCAACATGCTGGCCGGCGGCCATTTTGAATGGCTGATGCAGGATCAGCCGGATCGCACCGAGTACGTCAGCGCGCTCGACGAGAAGTACGGCCACCTGATGCCGGAAATCGAGGCGATGACCAGCGAGATGCGCGCGGCCTTCGCCTGAGCGCTACCAGCCGTCTCAGCTGCGGCGGCCGTGCCCGGTGCCCTGCTGGGTCGCGGCGAGAATGCCGCGCAGGATGTTGATCTCGTCCTTTTCCAGGCGCGCCCGGCCGAACAGCCGGCGCAGCTTGGGCATCAGGCGGCCGGGCTGAGCCGGATTGAAAAAGCCGGTAGCAGTCATTACCGTTTCCAGGTGCCGGAAGAAGCCCTCGTTCTCGTCGGCCGTCGCCAGCGGCGAGGCGAAGGGCGTCACGTCCTGCCCACCCAGCGGCGGGCGCCCGGCAAAGGCCGTCATCCGGCATTCGTAGCACAGCAGCTGCACGGCCGAACCGAGGTTCAACGAACTGAACGACGCATCGGTCGGAATCGTCACCGCCGCCTGGCAGCGCAGCACCTCCTCGTTGCTCAGGCCGACCGTCTCGTTGCCGAACACCAGTGCCACCGGCCCCTGCTCCGCTTCGGCCAGCAGGCGCGCCACGGTCTCCCGCGGCTGCCCGACCGGTGGGCCGAGATCGCGCTGGCGGGCCGACATGGCCACGGCAAAGACGCAGCCGGCCAGCGCCTCGTCGAGCGAAGCCACCACCCTCGCCCGCTGCAGCAGATCGACGGCGCCGGTGGCCCGGGTGTCGGCTTCGTGGTCGGGGAAGCGCTTGGGATCGACCAGGACCAGCTCGGTCAGACCCATCGTCTTCATCGCCCGCGCCGCCGCGCCGATGTTGCCGGGATGGCTGGGGCGGCACAGCACCACCCTGATGCGCGACAGCAGGAGTTCGGGGTTCATGGTGTAAAATTCGACCTTTCCAAATACGAATCGGGTGGCCTAGGCTGCCCGATCGCTCTTTAAGCCATGCATCCAGCCCAGAATATCGCCATCAAGGCGGCGCGCCGCGCCGGCCAGATCATCAATCGCGCCTCGAACGACCTCGATCTGCTGAAAGTCTCGACCAAGAAGCCGAACGATTTCGTCACCGAAGTCGATAAGGCCGCCGAAGCTGCGATCATCGAAACGCTGCTGGAGGCTTATCCGACGTACGGCATTTTAGCAGAGGAGTCCGGGCAGCACGCCGGCAAGGGCGACGAGGAGTACCAGTGGATCATCGACCCGCTCGATGGCACCACCAACTTCATCCACGGCCTGCCGCAGTACGCCATCTCCATCGCCCTGGCCAAGGGTGGCGTCATCGAGCAGGCGGTCGTCTTCGATCCCAACCGCAACGAGCTGTTTACCGCGAGCAAAGGCGCCGGCGCCTTCCTCAACGACCGCCGCATCCGCGTCTCGCGCCGCACCAAGCTGCAGGACGCGCTGATCGGCACCGGCTTCCCGTACCGGATGTTCGACCAGATCGACACCTACCTCGCCATCTTCAAGGAACTGGCGCAGAAGACCGCCGGCCAGCGCCGCCCGGGCGCCGCTTCGCTCGACCTGGCCTACGTCGCCTGCGGCCGCTACGACGGCTTCTGGGAATTCGGCCTGGCCCCGTGGGACATGGCGGCCGGTGCCCTGCTGATTTCCGAAGCCGGCGGCCTGATCAGCGACCTGCGCGGCGAAGCCAACTACCTGGAGACCGGCAACGTGATCGCCGGCACGCCCAAGGTGTTCGCGCCGCTGCTCAAGCTGATCGAGGAAAAGCTGCCGGAATCCGCGCGCGGCTGAAAATCCTCTGCTCCATATCAAGCGCCCTGCGGGGCGCTTTTTTGTTGCGCCCGGCCCGGCTGACAGCGCACACTGCCATTAGACGAACAGCCTGGAGAACGCCATGACCCGCACCCAGATCCGCGATGCCATCCTGTACGGCTGGCCGTTCTTCGGCGCCACGCCGGAAGGCGACGTGCTGGCCCGCTACGTGATGTTCGGACCGGTCTTCCGCTGGAGCCGTAACCAGATGATTCCGACGCCGCTGCAGGGCAGCGACCTGATCTGGTGGCTGCAGGCCAGCGGCGAGCAGGACGACGCCGGATAATCCGGCCGGTGCCTCTTCAGCGCTCGCCCGGGTTTCGCGGCGACAGCGCTTCCGGTGCGGCGCCCGCGGCCGCCTCGCACTGGCGCCGGTGCAGTTCGTCCAGTTCCGCCTCCGACGGCATCCGCCGCAGCGACCAGATGACGGCCACCACGATCACGCCGACCACCCCGAACCCAATAGCCAAATACCAGTGCAGCGAATTCATTTCAT
>DASUZG010000398.1:0-11212 GCA_036376995.1 Azonexus sp.
GCAGTTCGTAGAAGCCGAACATCGAGAACGACAGGATCACGAAGACCAGCGCGAAGGCGCCCAGCACCCAGGCGTTCTGCAGTGCCGCCGACAGCAGCGTGCCGCTCAGGCCGGCGGCGACGCCGGCCGCCGCGTAGGTCAGCGCCATGCCCAGCACGTAGGCCAGCGACAGCGCGAAACCGCGGGCGTGCGAGGCCCGGTGCCCCTGGCCGGCGATGATGCCGGAGAGGATCGGGATCATCGGGAAGACGCAGGGCGTCAGCGACAGGCCGAGGCCGGCGACGAAGAAGAAGGCGAGGATGGCCCAGAAGCCGGCATCCTTGAGCGTCGCGGCGATCAGCCCGCTTTCGTCGCCGGCGCCGGCGGCAGGCGCGGCGGCCGGCGTGGTCGCCGGGTCGGGCAGGGTCAGGCTGACCGTCTGCGTCTGCGGCGGATAGCAGACGCCGGCATCGGCGCAGCCCTGCGAGGTTACCGCCAGGCGCAGCGGCAGTTCGCCGGAATTGATGCGCTCGACCGGCAGGCGGATGGCCACCGTCTTGTAATAGACCTCGACCTTGCCGAAGGTGTCGTCGTCCTTCTCCTTGCCCTTGGGCAGCTGCGGCGCGCCGAGCGTCGCCGCGTTGTCGGCGGCGGCGAAGCGGAACTTGTCGCGATAGAGGTAGTAGTCCTTGGCGATCGTGTAGACGACTTCGATGGTCTGGCCGTCAAGGGCGCGGGCGGTCGGCTTGAAGGCCACCGCCGGGTCGAGGAACTCCTCGGCCTGGGCGAAGGAAGCGAGGCAGGCGAACAGCAGGAGCAGCAGGCGCATGGTCATTGGAGCGTTTCCTCGGCCAGCCAGTTCAGATAGGCCGGCAGGCCGCGGGTGATCGGGACGGCGATGATTTCCGGCACGGCGTAGGGGTGCAGCGCGCGGATGCGCGCTTCGAGCGCCGCGTAGCGCGCGGCCGTGGTCTTGATCAGCAGCGGGATCTCGCTGGCCGATTCGACGGCGCCCTGCCAGCGGTACACCGATTGCACGCGCGGCAGCAGGTTGACGCAGGCGGCCAGCTTCTCCTCGACGACGGCCAGCGCGATGGCGTTGGCCACCGCCTCGTCGGGGCAGTTGGTGATGAGCAGCAGCGGGTCCATCGGCGAATTCTACTTGAGCAGGCGGCGGCGGGTCAGGCGCAGGGCGATGGCGAAGGCTACGCCGGTGGTGGCGAGCAGCGCCATGATGTGGATCAGGGCGTCGTTGGGCACCTGGCCGGCCAGCAGCGGGCGCACCAGGGCCACGCCCTGGGCCAGCGGCAGCCAGGCGCCGAGGGTGGCGAGCCAGGCGGGTAGCTGGTCGGTCGGGAAGAAGACGCCGGAAATCAGCATCATCGGCGTGATGAACAGCGTGAAGTAGTACATGAAGAAATCGTAGGACGGCGCCAGCGCGTTCCAGATCAGGCCCAGCGCGGCGAAGGCCAGGCCGGTCAGCAGGATCGCCGGCAGCACCCAGAACAGCAGCGGGCCGTTGCTCAGGCCGAGCGCCGTGATGACGACAAGGATGGCGCAGCCGGCGAAGCCGGACTTGGTCGCCGCCCAGAACAGTTCGCCGGCGACCACGTCGGCGAGGCCGAGCGGCGTGTTGAGGATGGCGTCCCAGGTCTTCTGCACATGCATGCGCGAGAAGGCCGAATACAGCGCTTCGAAGGTGGCCGCGTTCATGGTCGAGGCGCAGACCGTGCCGCCGGCCAGGAAGGCGACGTAGGGCTGGCCGTCGATGGCCGGCAGCATGGCGCCGAGGCCGTAGCCGAGGCCGAGCATGTAGATCAGCGGATCGGCCAGGTTGCCGAGGATGGACGGCAGCGCGAGCTTCTTCCAGACCAGGAAGTTGCGCCGCCAGACCGGCAGGAATCCGGGACGGGGGCCGACGCCGCGGGCTAGACCAGGCATTCGGCGGCCAGTTCGGGCAGTTGGCCGGCGTCGATGCCGAGGCTCGCCAGGCTGGCGGCGCCGAGCTTTTCCCATTCGCAGGAATGCTGCTGGACGGCGTCGAGATCGATCAGGTGCTCGGCGACTTCGGCAAAGGCGGCCAGCGTGCGCGCGGCCGGGCTGACCACGCCGCTGTCCGGCGCCAGCGCGGCGGCGTCGTGGTGATGGCGGATGGCGGCGACGATCTCGGGCGGCAGCAGCCAGTCGGCCGCCAGCTGGGCGCCGAGCATGGCGTGATTGACGCTGAGCGCCTCGTCCTCGACGGCGGTGAACGCCCGCGCCGGCTCGGCGTTGGCGCGGGCCAGCACGCCGCGGTACTCGGGGAACGGCGTCATCAGCACCGGGATGCCGCAGTCGCGGAACAGCGCGAAGGTGTAGGCATCCTCCGGGCGGATGCCGTTGACCCGGCCCAGTACCCGGGCCAGCCGGGCGGAGACGTCGGCGGTGCGGGCCGAGCTGTCCCAGAAGCGTTCCATGTTGGGCAGGTGCTTGAAGGCCTGGTGCAGGGCCAGCCCGGCGACGGCCTTGGCGACGACGCGCAGGCCGAGCACCAGCAACGCTTCCTGGATGGTCGGCACCTTCTTGCCGAAGGCGAAGTACGGCGAGTTGGCGATCTTGATCACGCCGGCCGCCAGCGCCACGTCGCGGCCGAGCAGGTTGGCCAGGTGGATGAAGTCCGGGCTGTCGCGGCCGATTTCCTCCTCGATCCGGGCGAGGATGCTCGGTCGCGGCGGAATGCCGATCTCGCGCAGCTCGATCGTCATCCGCGCCTCGATTGCGGCCGCCGAATCGGCGGCACAGGCCAGCTGGTCGTCCACAGGCAAGCTCCGTTGGCGGGGTGGCAAAGGCCCCGATTATAGGGGCAACGGGGAGTCGTGTTGCGTGGCCGCGGCGGCGTCCGGACGGCGCATGCACCAACACCGTCCACCGCGCCGCAGCCATGCACTATCGGCGGACATCCTTGCCGGACAAGCGTTTGCAGAGCCTTGTTTTGCAAGGAAAGGCATGGGCGATATCGCGCCGGCATGATTTTCGCTCGGTCTCGGGCCAACAATAACCCGGAGAACTTCCCATGGATGAAAAGCTGGAGCGAGTCCAGTTGATGGCGCGTTTCAAGTTGATGGTCAAACGCCTGTTGAACGAGACGGTGGATCTGGAGCGCCTGGCGCGCGATGCGGCCTATGCCCGCCAGCGCCTTGCCGAGATCGAGGAGGCGGCGGCCGACGAGGAACTGCTGGTGATGGTGCTGCGCCTGCGCGAGTGGTGCGTGCCGGATATGCCGGCGGTGGCGGCCGTGGCGGAGGC
The DNA here is from genome assembly GCA_036376995.1 of Azonexus sp. Taxonomy (GTDB): domain Bacteria; phylum Pseudomonadota; class Gammaproteobacteria; order Burkholderiales; family Rhodocyclaceae; genus Azonexus. The sequence goes on from DASUZG010000398.1 coordinate 3,265, forward strand.
CGGCGCGGCGACCCGGCCGACGCGCAGCTACGTGCTCGGCGCCCGCTCCTGGTAGGGGCGCTCAGTCGCGCAGTTCGCGCCCGGTCAGCTTGATGAACACGTCTTCGAGGTTGGAGGCGCGGTGCACGTAGCGCAGGCCGCGCGCCTCGCCGAGGCGCTCCAGTAGCGGGCGCGGCTCGCGGCAATAGAAAAAGGCGGTCTCGCCGCTGGTCTCGACGCGCTCGGCCAAGGTCCGGGCCGCGGCGACGAAGGCCGGCAGGTCGCCGCCGGCTTCGTCGTAGACCTCGACCACCTGCGGCTCGATGTGCGCGGCGATCAGCTGGCGCGGGCTGCCTTCGGCGATCTTGCGCCCGTGGTCGATGACGATCAGCGTGTCGCACAGGCGCTCGGCCTCGTCCATGAAATGCGTGGTCAGGATCAGCGTCTTGCCGGCCGCCTTCAATTGCTTGAGGCGCTCCCAGATCAGGTGGCGGGCCTGCGGATCGAGGCCGGTGGTCGGCTCGTCGAGAAAGACCACGTCGGGGTCGTTGACCAGCGACCGGGCCAGCGTCAGGCGCCGCTTCATGCCGCCCGACAGCGTCGCCAGGCGGGCGTCGGCCTTGCTGCCGAGACTGGCGAAATCGAGCAGTTGCGGGATGCGGGCGCGGATCTCGGCGTCCGGCAGGCCGAAATAGCGGCCGAAGACCAGCAGGTTCTCGGCGCAGGTGAAATCCGGGTCGAGATTGTCGAACTGCGGCACCACGCCGACCCGGGCCCGCGCCGGCTGGGCGTCGGCCGGGATGGCATGGCCGTTGAGCACGATGCGGCCGCTGTCCGGTGCGGTGAGGCCGAGGCACAGGCGCAGCGTCGTGGTCTTGCCGGCGCCGTTGGGGCCGAGCAGGCCGAAACAGCGGCCCGGCTCGACGGCGAACGACAGGCCGTCGACGACGGCGGTGCCGGCGTAGGTCTTGCGCAGGTCGGCGACGGCCAGCGCCGGGGCGGGATCTAGTGGCGCCACGCCCGGGTGATGATGTCGCGGATGAGGTGCAGCCGGCGGTGGAAGAAGTGGTCGGCGCCCGGCACCACGACCACCGGCAGGTCGAGCGGCAAGGCCCAGTCGAAGACGTTGGCCATCGGCACCGTCTCGTCGGCCGAGCCGTGGATGACGATGGTGTCGTGCGGCACGGCTTCGGTGTCGTACTGGCGGGTGCCTTCGACGAAGCCGGCGGCGGTGCCGACCAGCACCAGGCGCTGGGCCGGATGACCGGCTTCGGCCAGGCGCTTGGCGACGCGGGTCTGGCAGTAGGCGCCGAAGGAGAAGCCGGCCAGCGCCACCGGCAGGTTGCCGCAGCGGCACTTGGCGTCTTCGAGCACGGCCAGCAGGTCGTCGGTCTCGCCGCGGCCTTCGTCATGCACGCCTTCGCTGCCGCCGACGCCGCGGAAATTCGGGCGGAAGGCGGCGTAGCCGAGGCTGACGAAGGTGCGCGCCAGCGTGTAGGCGACCTTGTTGGTGTTGGCGCCGCCGCCCAGCGGATGCGGGTGGGCGATCAGCGCGATGCCGCGCGGCGCGTCCGGGCGCTCCATGATCACGTCGATGTTGCCGGCCGGGCCGGCGATCAGCAGTTTCTCTTCCGGGGCGCGCATGGTTCAGATCTTCAAACGTTCGACGATGCGGCCGTTGACCAGGTGTTCCTGGATGATTTCCTCGACGTCGTCGTGGTCGATAAAGCTGTACCAGGTCTCTTCCGGATAGACGACCATCACCGGGCCGTTGTCGCAGCGGCCGAGGCAGCCGGCCTTGTTGATGCGGACGGCGCCGGGGCCGTTCTTCTTCAAGGCGCCGATGCGGTCCTTGGCGTAGGCGAAGGCGTCCGAGCCGCCGACGGCGTTGCAGCACTGCTCGCCGGCCTCGCGCTGGTTACAGCAGATGAAGACGTGGTGGGTGAAATAACTCATCGATGTTCTCCTCGGGGGCAACCATTATAAATGGTCGCCCCGGTCTCACGGGGAACGTGGCCGGGGGCGGCTGGCCAGCAGCAGGAAGGGCAGCACCAGGAAGGGCCAGAGCGTGGCGACCAGCCGGGTCAGGCCGTTGAAATTGAGGAAGTGGCCCTGGCGCCAGGTGGCCAGGGCCGCCATCGAGTAGGGGTTGGGCGGCGCCAGATTGACCAGCACGGTGCCGGCGACCAGCGCCAGCAGGGCCAGGATCAGCCGCGGCGTGGCCGGCAGCAGGATGGCCACGGCCAGCAGCAGGCCGCCGGCCAGCAGGCCGCTGCGGGCGCCGGCGGTCAGCCAGGCCAGCGCTTCGCCGGGGCCGATCAGGATGGCGGCGGCCAGCGTCCGCACGATCAGCCCGAGCAGCAGGAAGAGCGGCACGATCAGGCTGGCGGCCAGCAGCCGGGCGCACAGCAGGCGCAGGATCAGGCCGACGGCCAGCGCATTGAAGGCGGTGATGCAGGCCTCGATGACGACGAAGCTTTCGGCGGCAAAGGGCACGGCGCTGGTGAAGCTGAACCACTGGCGCAGGTCGCCGGCGCCGAACAGCAGGGTTTCCGGCGACAGCGGCACCAGCAGCCACAGGCCAAGCAACGTCAGGCCCAGTTCGGCGTGCGGCACCGGGGCGATCAGCCGGTGTTCGAGGGCGGCCAGGCGGGCGAAGATGCGCGGCCCGACCCATTGCGCCCAGACGGCGCCGAGCAGCCCGCCGACGGCATTGCAGGCAAGGTCGATGTTCGACGGCACGCGCGACGGCAGCCAGGTCTGCACCGCTTCCAGCCCGGCGCTGACGCCGGCGCTCAGCAGCACGGCCAGCAGCGGTGCGGTGAAGCGTCCGGGCAGGCGGCGCAGTGCCAGCGTCAGGCAGAAGCCGAGCGGCATGTAGACGGCGATGTTGGCCAGCAGGTCGAAGACGGTCCAGTAGCGCGGACAGCCGCCTTCGAGAAAGGCGAACGGCGAGACGCCGGTGGCGCGCCAGCCGGCAAACGGGTGCAGGCTGCCGTAGGCGATCAGGCCGAGCCAGGCCAGCGCGAGATATCGGGCGAGAAGGATGGGGCCGCGGCCATGCTCGGTCATGACTGGATTCTAGGGGCTGGCCGGGGCGCCGTCAGCCCCGGCGTGCGCAGTGGCGGCCGCCTCAGTGGTGGTGCGGATGCTCGGCGGTATGGTGGGTTTCCGCCGCCGCCCGGTGGTGCAGCGCGTGGTGCAGGTCCGCGTGCGGTGCCTGGCGGCCCAGGCGCTGCGGCAGCAGCGAGCCGATGACCATGCCGACGACGCTGACGCCGAGGCCGATCAGCTGCGGCGGCACCAGGCTGTCGGCGCCGACCAGCAGCTCGACCACCAGCCAGGAACTGACGCCGCCGATGATGGCGCACAGCGCGCCCTGGGTGGTGGCGCGCGACCAGTAGGCGCCGAAGAACAGCGGCACGAAGGCGCCGGCCAGCGTGATCTTGTAGGCGTTCTCGACCATCTCGAAGATCGACGACTCGCTGTTCAGGGCGAAGGCCAGCACGACGCCGGCGAAGCAGACCATGGTGATGCGCATCATGCGCAGCAGCTCGCGGTCATCGACGTCGGGGAAGACGTTGCGCAGGATGTTTTCCGAGAACGACACCGACGGCGCCAGCAGCGTCGCCGACGAACAGGCCATGATCGCCGCCAGCACGGCGCCGAAGAAGACGGCCTGGGCGAAGACCGGGGTGTGCTGCATGACCAGCGTCGGCAGCACCAGCTGCGAATCGCTTTCGATCAGGGCGCCGAACTGTTCCGGGTTGATCAGCGTCGCCGCGTAGGCGATGAACATCGGCACGAAGGTGAAGCAGAAATAGATGCTGCCGCCCAGCACCGAGGCCATGATCGCGACCCGCGCGCTCTTCGCCGAGGTGATGCGCTGGAACACGTCCTGCTGCGGAATCGAGCCGAGCATCATGGTCATCCAGGCGGCGATGAAGGCCAGCCACTCGACCCAGCTGCCGCTCGGGAAGAAGTCGAGCTTGCCGGCCGCCGAGGCGTGCGCGACCACCGCCTCGACGCCGCCGGTCATGCCCGAGATCAGGTAGCCGATGAACAGCATGCCGCCCATGACCACCGCCATCTGCACGAAATCGAGGATGGCCACCGAGAACATGCCGCCGAAGGTGGTGTAGGTCAGCACGATGGCGGTGCCCAGCACCATGCCCATTTCCGGGCTGATGGCGCCCTCGGTGACGACGTTGAAGACCAGGCCGAGGGCCTTGATCTGGGCCGAGACCCAGCCCAGGTAGGAGACCACGATGCACAGCGTGGTCAGGATCTCGACCGTGCGGTTGTAGCGCATGCGGAAGAAGTCGCCCAGGGTCAGCACGTTGAGCTTGTAGATCTTGGTGCCGTAGAAGATGCCGGCGATGATCAGGCACATGCTGGCGCCGAACGGGTCGGCGACGACGCCGTGCAGGCCTTCTTTGACGAAGGTGGCGGAGACGCCGAAGATGGCCTCGGCGCCGAACCAGGTGGCGAACACGGTGGCGGTGACCACCGGCAGCGGCAGGCTGCGCCCGGCGACGGCGAAGTCCTTGGCGTTATGGACGCGGGTGGCGGCGAACAGGCCGATGGCGATCGACGCGAGCAGGTAGAGGACGACGAACCAGATCAGCATGATTGAACATCCGCCGGAGGCAAGGGATTGAAAACGCGCGGATTATACGGTCAAGCCGGGGATCAGAACGGGGCCGGGCAATGAAAATGCAGGGGCTTTTGGCTGAGCGGGTGCACGAAGCGCAACTCGGTCGCGTGCAGGTGCAGGCGCGGGCCGTTTTCCAGCGAGCCGCTGCCGTACAGTTCGTCGCCGACGATCGGGTGGCCGAGGGCGGCCAGATGGACCCGCAGCTGGTGCGAGCGGCCGGTCACCGGCTCCAGTTCGACGCGGCTGGTCGGCGCCTGCGGATCGCGCTGCAGCGTGCGATAGCGGGTCAGCGAGCGCTTGCCGATCGTGAAATCCACCTTCTGCCGCGGCCGGTTCGGCCAGTCGCAGATCAGCGGCAGGTCGACCTCGCCGGCATCCGTCGCCAGGTGCCCTTCCACTTCCGCCACATAGCGCTTGTCCACCTGGCGGTCGCGAAAAAGCCGCGACAGCTCGCTCTGCATCGCCGCGCCGCGGGCCAGCAGCAGCAGGCCGGAGGTGGACATGTCGAGGCGGTGCACCGTCAGCGCATCGGCAAATTCGGCCTGCGCCCGGCTGAGCAGGCAGTCCTGCTTGTCGGCGCCGCGCCCGGGCACCGACAGGAGGCCGGCCGGCTTGTCGACGACCAGCAGCGAATCGTCGGCGAAGACGACGGCGAGCCCGGTGTCGGGCGGCGGCAGATAGGTGATCATGCGGGGAATTACAGCCGGCTGCGGCAAGGCGCGTCGCGAAACGGCTGCGGTTCGCGGACCCAGCCCTCGCCCGGCGAGGTTTGCTGACAAATGCGCAGATCGCTGCTGCGGCTGACCCACCAGTACCACGGTGCCGGACCGCCGAGGGCGGGCGCCGTCAAGGTGCCGGCGAGCAACAGGAGCAGGAGTTTGCGAGGCATGGTGAACCGGAAAAAGAATCTGCTTGCCAAGGACTTGGCGCCCAAGTACTGTATATATACACAGTATTCGGGGCGGGTCTGGCGGGTGACGGGAAATATTACCTGTGTTTGCCTGATTTCATCGCACAATCGAACTTGCCATCCGCATAACTGCTGCCGGGCGGCCTTCCAGACTGCTCAGCAATTTCTATTCCATCACCGGCCCCTGTGCCATAATCCGCTCAAATTTTAGAGGTACCAGCATGGACGACAACAAGGCAAAAGCGCTCGCCGCAGCGCTGCAACAAATCGAAAAGCAGTTCGGCAAGGGCTCCATCATGAAGATGGGCGATGCCGAGATCGATGAAGGCATCCAGGTCGTGTCCACCGGCTCCCTGGGCCTCGACATCGCGTTGGGCGTCGGCGGTCTGCCGCGCGGCCGCGTCGTCGAAATCTACGGTCCGGAATCCTCCGGCAAGACCACGCTGTGCCTGCAGGTGGTCGCCGAAATGCAGAAGCTCGGCGGCACCGCCGCCTTCATCGACGCCGAACACGCGCTCGACCCGCAGTACGCCCAGAAGCTCGGCGTCAATGTCTCCGACCTCCTGATCTCGCAGCCGGACACCGGCGAACAGGCCCTCGAGATCGCCGACATGCTGGTGCGTTCGGGCTCGGTCGATATCATCATCGTCGACTCGGTCGCCGCGCTGACCCCGCGCGCCGAAATCGAAGGCGAGATGGGCGACCAGATGGTCGGCCTGCACGCCCGCCTGATGAGCCAGGCGCTGCGCAAGCTGACGGCCAATATCAAGAAGACCAACACCCTGGTCATCTTCATCAACCAGATCCGGATGAAGATCGGCGTCATGTTCGGCTCGCCGGAAACCACCACCGGCGGCAACGCGCTGAAGTTCTACGCCTCGGTGCGCCTCGACATCCGCCGCATCGGCTCGATCAAGAAGGGCGACGAGGTGATTGGCAGCGAGACCAAGGTCAAGGTCGTCAAGAACAAGGTGTCGCCCCCGTTCCGCGAAGCCATCTTCGACATCCTGTACGGCGAGGGCATCTCGCGCCAGGGCGAAATCGTCGAAATGGGCGTCGCCCACAAGCTGGTCGACAAGTCCGGCGCCTGGTACGCCTACAAGGGCGAGAAGATCGGCCAGGGCAAGGACAACGCCCGCGAGTTCCTCAAGGCGCATCCCGAGATCGCCGGGGAAATCGAGGCCGGCATCCGCGAAGCGGCCAGCACCACCGTGATCAAGCCGGTCAAGGCCAAGGTCGATGCCTGACCTGCGCGTGCGCGCCCTGCAACTCCTGACCCGGCGTGACTACAGCCGGGCCGAGTTGCAGGCCAAGCTCGCTGCCGACGCCGAGTCGGCCGAGCAACTGCAGGCCGTGCTCGACGGCCTGCAGGCCGAGCGCTTGCTGTCCGACCAGCGTTACGCCGCGCAGCGCGTGGTCGCCCGCGCCGGCCGCTACGGTAATGCCCGGCTGCGCCAGGAGCTGCGCCAGAAAGGTGTCGGCGACACCGATATCGCCGCGGCCCTACCCGAGGGCGGCGACGAGAGCGAACGCTGCCGCGCCGTGTGGGCGCGCAAGTTCGGCGCATTGCCGCAGAGCCCCGAGGAACGCGCCCGGCAGATGCGTTTCCTGCAGTACCGCGGCTTTTCCGGCGACGCGATTCGCCGCGTGATTTCCGGAGCCGACGAATGAATGCCCCCGCCACCCTGTCCGCCAGCAACCTGAAGAAGCGCTACAAGTCGCGCACGGTGGTCGAGGATGTCTCCTTCGAAGTGCGCTCCGGCGAAGTGGTCGGCCTGCTCGGCCCGAACGGCGCCGGCAAGACCACCTGTTTCTACATGATCGTCGGCCTGGTCGCCGCCGACGGCGGCGAAGTCCATATCGACGACAGCCGCCTGACCCACCTGCCAATGCATGCCCGCGCCCGTCAGGGCTTGTCCTACCTGCCGCAGGAAGCGTCCGTCTTCCGCAAGTTGAACGTCGAGGAGAACATCCGCGCCGTACTCGAACTCTTGAAGCTGCCGGAAGCCGAACTCAACGACCGGCTCGAGGGGCTGCTCGCCGAGCTGCACGTCGATCACGTCCGCCACGTCAATGCGGCCGCGCTGTCCGGCGGCGAACGCCGGCGGGTCGAGATCGCCCGCGCGCTGGCCACCAATCCGCGCTTCATCCTGCTCGACGAGCCGTTCGCCGGCGTCGACCCGATCGCCGTACTGGAAATCCAGAAGATCATCCGCTTCCTCAAGGAGCGCGGCATCGGCGTGCTGATCACTGACCACAACGTGCGCGAGACGCTCGGCATCTGCGACCACGCCTACATCATCAATGCCGGTCATGTGCTGGCTGCTGGACGGCCGGACGAAATCGTTGATAATGAAAGCGTGCGCAAGGTCTACCTAGGCGAGCATTTCAGGCTCTGACCG
>DASUZG010000399.1:0-5434 GCA_036376995.1 Azonexus sp.
GGATTTCGCTGCCGGCACCGTGCCGGCAACCATCTTTCCCGACCACGAGGGCCGGAAAAAACCGTTCAATTGTAGCACTCGCAGGCCCTGACCGGAAGCTCAATAACCATTCTGCTTGAGTGCCAGCAGTTGCAGCATGCGCTCGAGGTAAGGCTGCCAGTCCGGCATCTGCAGTCCGAAATCGTTTTCCAGGCGGCGGCAGTCGAGCCGGGAATTGGCCGGCCGCCGGGCCGGCGTCGGATAGTCGGCAGTGCCGATGGCGCGGATCGCTTCCGGCGCCAGGCGCAGGTCGAAACCCGGCATGGCGCCGGCCAGGCCGACGATGGTCCGGGCGAATTCGCACCAGCTGACCGGGCGCGCCGCCGTCAGATGGTAGAGACGGCTTTCGTCCGGTGCCAGCAGTTCGCCGCGGCGCAGCATGGCCAGGGCCACGCCGGTCACCGTGGCGATCAACGCCGCCGGCGTCGGCGAGCCGACCTGGTCGGCGACCACGTTGAGGCTGTCCTTTTCGCGCGCCAGACGCAGGATGGTCTTGACGAAGTTGCCGCCGCGCGCCCCGAACACCCAGCTGGTGCGGAAGATCAGCGAACGGCAGCCGGCGGCGCGGATCGCCTCCTCGCCGGCCAGCTTGCTGCGGCCGTAGACGCCGAGCGGGCCGGTCGGGTCGCTTTCGACCCAGGGCGTTGCCTTGCCGCCGTCGTACACGTAATCGGTCGAGTAATGCACCAGCAGCGCGCCGCTGACCGCTGCCGCAGCCGCGAGAATCGCCGGTGCCTCGGCATTGACGCGCTGCGCCAGGTCCGGCTCGGCTTCTGCCTTGTCGACGGCGGTGTAAGCCGCCGCATTGACGATTACTGACGGTTGCACCTCGCGCAACACGCGGCGCACCTGGTCGAGATCGGCGAGATCGCATTCGCTCCGCCCGCAGGCGACTACCGGTCCGTGCGGCGCCAGCGAGCGCTGCAGTTGCCAGCCAACCTGGCCGTCCTTGCCGAGCAGAAGAATCGTCATCGTCAGAAATCCCGCGGAAAAGGCGGGCAGTATGCCATTTCCCCGGCCCTGCTTTGCGAAACGGTACCCATCCCTTATCCTTGAACATCCCCCAACGCCTTACCGGACTACCATGAGCATCACCATCAAGACGCCCGAAGAAATCGAAAAGATGCGCGTCGCCGGCCGCCTCGCCAGCGAGGTGCTCGACTATATCGAGCCCTTCGTCAAGGCCGGCGTCACCACCGAGGAACTGGACCGGCTCTGCCACGACTACATGGTCAATGTGCAGGGCTGCATCCCGGCGCCGCTCAATTACGCCCCTTCGGGCTACAACCCCTATCCGAAGTCGATCTGCACCTCGGTCAACCAGCAGGTCTGCCACGGCGTGCCAGGCGAGCGCGTGCTGAAGACCGGCGACATCATCAATCTCGACATCACCACCATCAAGGACGGCTACCACGGCGACACCAGCCGCATGTTCATCGTCGGTGAAGGCTCGATCCAGGCCAAGCGCCTGTGCGAGATCACCTTCGAGTGCATGTGGCTGGGCATCTCGGTGGTGCGCCCCGGCGCCTATCTTGGCGACATCGGCGCGGTGATCCAGAAGCATGCCGAGAAGAACGGCTACTCGGTGGTCCGCGAATTCTGCGGCCACGGCATCGGCGCCAAGTTCCACGAGGACCCGCAGGTGCTGCACTACGGCAAGGCCGGCACCGGCCCGCGCCTGGAGCCGGGCATGATGTTCACCGTCGAGCCGATGATCAACGCCGGCAAGGCGGCCATCCGTGAAATGGCCGACGGCTGGACCATCGTCACCAAGGACCGCAGCCTGTCGGCGCAGTGGGAGCACACCATCCTGGTCACCGACACGGGCTACGAAGTCATGACCGTGTCCGCCGGCAGCCGCGCCAAGCCCGACTGGATCCAGTGATGGCGGTCGATGTCGCGGCGCTGCGCGCCGAGGTCAAGGCCGATCACGCCGCGCTGCGCCAGCGCTACGAAGAAACCAACGATGCCGGCGAACTGCTGCGCCAGCGCTGCGTCCGCGTCGACGCCATCCTGCGCCGTCTGTGGGAGGGCCTCGACATGCCGGCCTCGGTGGCGCTGGCGGCGGTCGGCGGCTACGGCCGCGGCGAGCTCTACCCCGCTTCCGACATAGACCTGCTGATCCTGCTGCCGCGCCAGGCTAGTGCCGCGCTGCAGGAAAAACTCGAACGCCTGGTCGGCCATTTCTGGGACATCGGCCTGGAAATCGGCCACAGCGTGCGCACCGTGTCCGAATGCGTCGAGGAAGCCGGGCGCGACATCACCGTTCAGACCGCGCTGCTCGAAGCCCGGCTGCTGACCGACAACGCCAAACTGTTCGCCACCTTCGAACGGCGCCTGCGCGGCCATCTCGATCCGCTCGACTTCTTCGAGGCCAAGCGCCTGGAGCAGCAGGAACGCTACCTGCGCTTCAACGAGACGCCCTACAGCCTGGAGCCCAACTGCAAGGATTCGCCGGGCGGCCTGCGCGACCTCCAGGTCATCTTCTGGATCGCCCAGGCGGCCGGCTACGGCACCAGCTGGGCCGATCTCGAACGCCATGGCTTCCTGACCCGCGAGGAGATGGAGCACGCCGGCCAGTGCGAGGAATACCTGCGCCACCTGCGCATCCGGCTGCATTACGTGGCCGGGCGGCGCGAGGACCGGTTGCTGTTCGACTACCAGAACCTGCTGGCGCTGCAGTTCGGCTTCGCCTCGACGCCGGCCCGGCGCGCCTCGGAACAGCTGATGCAGGGCTATTACCGCAACGCCAAGGCGGTCACGCTGCTCAACACCATCCTGCTGCAGAACCTGGAAGCGGCGCTGGCGCCGGAAAGCCAGCAGGTGCCGCAGGTTCTCGACGAGAATTTCCAGACCGTCGGCAACCTGCTCGACCTGCGCGACGAAACGCTGTTCGAACGCCAGCCATCGGCCATTCTCGACAGCTTCCTGGTGATGCAGGAAAGCCACGAACTGCACGGCATGACGGCGCGCACGCTGCGCGCGCTGTGGCGGGCGCGCGAGCGGATCACGCCGGATTTCCAGCGCGACCCGGCGCAGCGCGCCGCCTTCATCAAGCTGTTCCAGAGCCCGCGCGGCGTGGTCCACGAATTCCGCCGGATGAACCAGCTGGACATCCTCGGCGCCTACCTGCCCAACTTCGGCCGCATCGTCGGCCAGATGCAGCACGACCTGTTCCACGTCTACACCGTCGACCAGCATATCCTGCAGGTGCTGCGCAACCTGCGCCGGTTCACGATGAGCGAGTTCGCCCACGAGTACCCGCTGTGCTCGCGCCTGATCAACGAACTCGATCGCAACTGGCTGCTCTACGTCGCCTCCATTTTCCACGACATCGCCAAGGGCCGCGGCGGCGACCACTCCGAACTCGGCACCACCGACGCCCGCGAATTCTGCGAACAGCACGGCCTCGACGAGGAAGACACCGAACTGGTCGTCTGGCTGGTCAAGAACCACCTGGTCATGTCGCAGATCGCCCAGAAGGAAGATCTCAGCGATCCCGACGTGATCGCCGCCTTCGCCCGCCTGGTCGGCGACGCCCGCCACCTGACCGCCCTCTACCTGCTGACCCATGCCGACATCCGCGGCACCAGCCCGAAGGTCTGGAACCAGTGGAAAGGCAAGCTGCTGGCCGACCTCTACTACCAGACGCTGCACCACCTGCATCAAGGCGAAGCGCCCGCCGCCCACGGCGTCATCGCCGAGCGCCAGGCCGAGGCGATGCGCCTGTTGCGCTACTTCGCGCTGTCCGACACCGTGCATGAACGGCTGTGGAAGCAGCTCGATACCGTCTATTTCCTGCGCCACTCGGCCGAGGAAATCGCCTGGCACACGCGCTCGCTGCATTACCGCATCCACAACAACCAGCCGGTCGTCCGCGCCCGCCTGCACCAGGACGGCGACAGCCTGCAGGTGATGGTCTACACCCAGGACCAGCCCGACCTGTTCGCCCGCATCGTCGGCTTCTTCGCCCGCGCCGGCTACAGCATCGTCGACGCCAAGATCCACACCACCGCCCACGGCTACGCCCTCGACAGCTTCGTCGTGCTCGACGTGCTGGAACGCGACACCAACCGCGAGATGGTCGCCTACATCGAGCACGAACTGGAGCAGCGGCTGCTCCAGCAGGCACCGCCGGAAGTCCCGTCGGCCGGCCGGCTGTCGCGCCAGGTCAAGCATTTCCCGATCAAGCCGGAAGCGTCCATCGTCGAAGACGAGCGCGGCGGCAACTTCGTGCTGTCGTTGATCGCCGCCGACCGTCCCGGCCTGCTGTACACGGTCGCCGACATCCTCGCCCAGCACCGCGCCAACCTGCAGACCGCCAAGATCACCACGCTCGGCGAACGGGCCGAGGACGTGTTCCTGATCAGTGGCGGCGACCTGCGCGAAAGCGCCTGCCGCATCCGGCTGGAAACGGAACTGATGGAGCGGCTGAAGGTCTGACCGGCCGCCGGCCTTACTGCCGCCGGAGCGCCCGGCGGCAGCGGCTATAATCCCTCCCCCGCCTTGCCGCACCCGCCCGCCGTGTCCGCTTCCCCGCTGCTGCCTTCGTCCTTCCTGCCCCCGCTGCCGAAACCCGGCAACCGTCTCGACCTGCCGCCGCTGGCCGGCTCCGGTGATGCGCTGCAACTCGCGCAAACCGCCGCTGGCGCCGGGCGCCTGTTGACCGTCGTCACCGCCAGCGCCGCCGACGCCCAGCGCCTGCTCGACGAGATTCCGTGGTTCGCCCCGCAACTGCGCGTGCGCCTCCTGCCCGACTGGGAAACCTTACCCTACGACCATTTCTCGCCCCACCAGGACCTCGTCTCCGAGCGCCTGGCGACGCTGTGGGCGGCTCTGCAGGGCGAACTGGACATCCTGCTGGTGCCGGCGGCGACCGCCGTCAACCGGCTGGCGCCGCCGGAATTCATGGCCGCCTACACCTTCGAATTCAAGAAGGGGCAAAAGCTCGACGCCGAGAAGTTCCGCAGCCAGGTCACGCTGGCCGGCTACGCCCACGTCACCCAGGTGGTGTCGCCCGGCGAATATTCGATCCGCGGCGGCCTGATCGACCTCTTCCCGATGGGCTCGCAACTGCCCTACCGGCTCGACCTGTTCGACGACGAGATCGAAAGCATCAAGACTTTCGACGTCGATACCCAGCGCACCGTTTACCCGGTGCCCGAAGTGCGCCTGCTGCCAGCCCGCGAATTCCCGATGGACGACCGCGGCCGCACGCATTTCCGCCAGGCCTTCCGCGAGCGCTTCGAAGGCGATCCGGCCAAGTCCGGCATCTACAAGGACATCTCGACCGGCATCGCCAGCGCCGGCATCGAGTACTACCTGCCGCTGTTCTTCGATGCGACGGCGACGCTGTTCGACTACCTGCCCAAGGACGCCGTCTTCGTCACCCACG
>DASUZG010000400.1:0-2813 GCA_036376995.1 Azonexus sp.
CGTGGCCGGCGAGCCGGCGACGGCGGGCGATCAGGATGCCAATCCGGTCACCGAGACCGCCGCGCTGTGATCAAGCGCTGAGCGCCCAGGCGGCAGCGGGCCGCCGGGGCCTCACTGCAGGGCCATGGCGTATTCGCTGTCGGCCTGGCTGATCCGGGCCAGGCTCTGCTCGCGCTCGCCGGAGAACAGGTCGGTGTCGCCGCTGATCTTGATGATCTCGAAGGCTTCGGCATAGCGGGTGCGCATCTGGTAGCCGCGGTACATGGCGCGGCCGCGGATGCCCTCGATCCACCAGTCGCCGTTGCGCCCCATCTGGCTGGCGTGGGCGCGCACGCTGTCCATCTTCTGGTCGATGAAACCCGAGATGTCGATCAGGTACTGGGCGCGAAAGGCCGCCGGGGTGATGCCGCCGGGAATGGTCTGCTCGTACATGTAGACGTTGAAATGGTTCTTGCGCGTGGCGGCGATCACGCAGCGCGTCAGGTTCACGTGGTCCTGGTGCGAATCCTCGATCCAGTGCGTGAAGATCGAATGCGGCGCGAGGCTGGCCACCAGGTTGTCGATGGCGCCGATCGACTTGCGGTTGTAACCGAGGTCGCGCGATTTCAGCGACATGAAGATGACTTCCTTCACGCCCATGATGCGGCCGGCCTCGCGGGCCTCGGCCATGCGCTGCTCGCGGTTGTCGGGCACGGTGGCGACGCAGACATAGACTTCGTTGCCGGCCCGGCTCAAGCGGGCGATGGTCCCGGCCATGCCGATTTCGACATCGTCGGGATGGGCGCCGAAGATGACGATGACTTTGGGTTTTGCTGCAGGGGCGTTGGACATCTCGCTCTCCGGGAGTGGTTGTGCCTGCACCTTGGCAGCATCCGGTTAAGCGATATTGCGGCGCCGCGCAGCCGGCGTAGTCCTTTAAGGCCACCTCGGCGACCCGCCCGGCCCGGCCGGCGGCGCAAGTGCCGGGCGGCCGTGGTCCGATCGGCCAGAACCGGAGGCAGACGCGCGCGGTCCACCGGTTAGTCCCTTCGAGAGCGGTTTCGGGCAAGGGAGAGTTCCGCGACACGAGCAAATGGACATCGGGCAGCCGATGCAGGGCGTTGCGGGTTTCAGTTTGCGGGCGCCATCCGCCCAAGGAGACAAACCATGAACCATGCATCCTTCCGCAAGCCCGGGCGCCGCCTGCTCATCGGCCTGCTGGCCTCCCTCGTGCCGCTGGCCGCGGCCCATGCCGCCGACAGCGAGCAATGGCGGCAGGACCAGATCGATCCGTCGCCGCCGGCCATGCCGGTGGAACGTCCGGACAGCGAAGCCATGCCCGGCCAGTACGACCGCGAGCGGACGCCCGATCCCGACACCCGCGGCATGCGCGGGCCGATCCGCTCCGATCCGTCCGAGCACACGCCCGAACAGACGCGCGAACTGCAGCGGCAGCAGGAACTCGACAGCCAGATGAACCGGCAGCTGGACGACAGCCGCACCATTCCCGCCCAGCCGCCCCAGCCGCCGACCCAGCCGTTGCCCTGAGCGCGGGCGGCCTCAGGCCGCCAGCCCCGGCATCCGCCGCGCCACGCGGCCGAGGCTGGTGCCGCAGCGCGACGCCAGCAGGCGCCGGGTGGTCGCTTCCACTTCCGGCGAGATGGCGACCACGGCACCGACACTGTGCAGCAGGCCGAGCAGGTGCACGCCGTAGAGATCGATCTCGCTGACATCCGAGAGGTCCGCCTCGAAATTGCGGTGGCGGCGCATGGCCTCGATGATGACGCTCTCGAGTTCGTGGCGGTATTCGAAAGTCATCGGAATATCCACGCTGAGGCGAAAGGCGTTGTGGGTCTGGCTGGTCGGGGAATGAAGGTTCATGACAGGGTACTCGCTGCGTTGCGGCCGCTGGCCGCTCAATGGGTGGAGATGCCGAACGTCAGGCCCAGGCCCGGGGCGCCGGCGGAAAGGGGTTTGCTCGCGGCGGCTTGCCGGGTGAACTGGGCAAACCGCTCGAGAAACTGGTATTTCGCCTCTTCGGGCGACATGAAATCGATGCGCCGCGGAATCGGCGCCGCCCGGCCCGGCAGCTTTCCCATCGGGCCCGGCTCGGGCAGCACGTCGCGCTGCTCGGTGGCCAGGGCGATCTGGTGGGCCCGGCGGATGGCCGGCACATTGAAGTCGGCCACCGCGAATTTCTCGCCGACGGCCGCCATCAGCTTCCTTTCCAGCGCCGGGAAGTCCGGCAGCAAGAGACGCACGGGCCGCGCCATGTCGCCGAAATAGGCCGCCGCCGCATCGTGCAGCAAGGCCGCGAGGCGGTGCTGGGCCGGCACCAGGCTGGCCACCAGCAGGCTGTGCTGGGCCAGCGAATAGAAATAGCTGGTCTGCCCGTTGTAGCAGCACTGGTAGGCCAGGCCGTGCGCGATGTCCTTGATGTCGATCTGCGCGGCCTCCGGCGCCTGCAGGCAGAAGCGCTTGCCGCTGCAGGTCGGCAGATGGCTCTTGTCCTGGCGGCTGGAATCATGGGGAATCATGGAGGCTCCTTGGAGATGGAAGGGGTGCCGGCGGACCGGCAGGCCCGGCTGTTTCTGGATCGCGGCAGGCTCAGCTGTCGGAAGCCGCCTGCGGCCGCCCCGGTTTTTTCCGGCAGGCTGCGACCGGCGCGGCCGGGCGGCATGCGCCTCGGCGTCCGTTGCCGGACAGGGCGTTCGATCGATCCAAGGGCAGCATTTCTTGTCTCCGGAAGCTTGGTTGTTATTGGCGATTCGCTTGCCTGGCCGGTGATGCCGGAAGCATCGGACGATGCAGGCGGCCCACCGGTCAGGCTCGCC
>DASUZG010000401.1:0-2907 GCA_036376995.1 Azonexus sp.
TCGGCTGCATCACTTGGCCCTGCCTTTTTTCGGGGTGGCGCCGTTGCTCCGGCCCGGCGCTTCCGGCGGCGGGGGCGGCAGTTCCTTGCGTGGCGCGAGCACCATCACTTCGCCGAAATTCTCGACCCCGGCCAGCGGCGAGGCGGCAATGCGGGCGAAGGCGAAAGCCGTGTCACGCTCGACGCTGGTCACCTTGGCCACCGGGAAGCCGGGCAGGAAGATGCCGTCGAGACCCGAGGTGACCAGCAGATCGCCGACCTGGACGTCGGCGTTGGCCGGGATGTAGCGCAGCTCCAACTGGCCGTTGCCGAGGCCGAAGACGACCGAGCGCTGGCCGCTGCGCACGATCTGCACCGGCACCGCCTGGTCCTTGTCGGTGATCAGCGTGACTTCCGCCGAGAACGGGAAGACGCGGGTCACCTGGCCGACGATGCCGGCTTCGTCGATGGCCGGCTGGCCGGCGATGATGCCCGACTGCTGGCCCTTGTCGATGACGATCCGGCGCGCGAACGGGTCGCGTGCCGTGTACATGATCTGCGCCACCTGGCCGCTGGCTTTCTCCCGCTCATTGACGGCCAGCAGCCGGCGCAGCCGCTCGTTTTCGGCTTCCAGGTGATCGAGGCGCTGCAGATTGGGGGCCGTCAACAGTTGGGACTGCTTCAGCCGGGTGTTTTCCTCGCGCAGCTCATGCATGCCCTGCAGGTAGGCGACGGCATGGTCGACCAGGCTGCCCGGCGTCTGTGCCACGCGCTGCACCGGGTCGACGACCAGGGCGACGGTCTGGCGCAGCAGGCCGAGGCTCTGCATGCGCAGGTCGACGACGAACAGGGCCAGCGAGACGGCCAGGTAGAAAGTCAGAAGGGCCAGCGGTGCTGGCCCTCGCTTGAAGAATGGTGGCGGTGCGTGGTCGATGCCGGCCATCGCGTCAATCCTGCAGTGCTGCGGTCAAGCGCTTAGTCCGAGGCGAAGATGCTGCCCAGCTTGTCCATCTTTTCCAGCGCCATGCCGCAGCCGCGGGCGACGCAGGTCAGCGGCTCGTCGGCGACGATCACCGGCAGGCCGGTCTCTTCCATCAGCAGGCGGTCGAGGTCGCGCAGCAGCGCGCCGCCGCCGGTCAGGACCATGCCCTTCTCGGCGATGTCGGCGCCCAGTTCCGGCGGCGTCTTTTCCAGTGCCGACTTGACAGCGGAGACGATCTGGTTGAGCGGGTCGGTCAGCGCTTCGAGGATCTCGTTGGAGGAAATCGTGAACTTGCGCGGAATGCCTTCGGCCTTGTTGATGCCGGAGACTTCCATCTCCATCACCTCGGCGCCCGGGAAGGCGGAGCCGATCTGCTTCTTGATGTTCTCGGCGGTGTTCTCGCCGATCATCATGCCGTAGTTGCGGCTGATGTAGTTGATGATGGCTTCGTCGAGCTTGTCGCCGCCAACGCGCACGGAACCCGCGTAGACCATGCCGCCCAGCGAGATGACGCCGACTTCGGTGGTGCCGCCGCCGATGTCGACGACCATCGAGCCGGTCGCGTCGGACACCGGCAGGCCGGCGCCGATTGCGGCGGCCATCGGCTCCTCGATCAGGTACACCTGGCTGGCGCCGGCGCCGATCGCCGATTCGCGGATGGCGCGGCGCTCGACCTGGGTCGAGCCGGACGGCACGCAGATGATGATGCGCGGGCTCGGCGAGAACAGCTTCGAGTCATGCACCTTCTTGATGAACTGCTTGAGCATCTGCTCGGTGACCGTGAAGTCGGCGATGACGCCGTCCTTCATCGGGCGGATCACGGTGATGCTGCCCGGTGCCTTGCCGAGCATTTCCTTGGCTTCCTTGCCGACGGCCTGGATAGTCTTTTTAGCGTTGGGGCCGCCTTCGAGGCGGATGGCGACGACCGACGGTTCGTCGAGGACGATCGAGCGGCCGCGCACGTAAATCAGCGTATTGGCCGTGCCCAGATCGATCGCGAGATCATTGGAAAAATACTTGGAGAGGAATCCGAACATCTGTTGTGCTCCGCGTTGGGGGGTGCGGTAGATAAAGCTTTTATGATACCTTACAACGCTTTCGTTTTTAAGACTTTGTGCGCTGCAAAAAGTCTTTTCCAGCCCATGTCGCTCACTCCAGAACAGGTCAAGCGGATCGCCCATCTCGCCCGTATCGAGGTCAGCGAAGCCGAGGCGCTGACCACCCAGGGCCATCTCAACGGCATTTTCGAATTGATCGAGCAGATGCAGGCGGTCGATACCCGTGGCGTCGAGCCGATGGCCCATGCCCAGGACCTCAGCCAGCGCCTGCGTGACGACGCCGTCAGCGAAGCCGACCGCCGCGCCGCCTACCAGGCCGTGGCGCCGGAAACCGAAGCCGGCCTCTACCTGGTACCGAAGGTGATCGAATGATCGACAAGAGCCTGAAGCAACTCGGCCAGGCGCTCGCCGCCAGGGAAATTTCCAGCGTCGAACTGACGACCCTGTTCCTCGACCGCATCGAGCGCCTGAACCCGGACCTCAACGCCTTCGTCACCGTCGACCGCGAGAAGACCCTGGCCATGGCGCGCAGCGCCGACGCCCGCCTGGCCGCCGGCACGGCCGGCCCGCTGACCGGCATTCCGGTCGCCCAGAAGGACATCTTCTGCGCCGAAGGCTGGACCACCACCTGCGGCTCGAAGATGCTGGCCAATTTCGTCTCGCCCTACGATGCGACGGTGATCGACAAGATGCACCGCCAGGCCGGCATGGTCTCGCTGGGCAAGACCAACATGGACGAGTTCGCCATGGGCTCGTCGAACGAGACCTCGTATTTCGGCCCGGTCAAGAACCCCTGGGATCGCCTGCGCGTGCCCGGCGGCTCCTCCGGCGGTTCGGCGGCGGCAGTGGCTGCGCGCCTGGCGCCGGCGGCAACCGGCACCGATACCGG
>DASUZG010000402.1:0-12178 GCA_036376995.1 Azonexus sp.
GATCTCGAAGGTCAGGATGTCCTTGTCCACCGAAATCGAGCGCAGCTTCTCCAGCAGGCGGCCGAGGGCGCCGACCAGCTGGTTCAGCTCGACGAAGCCGAGGTCGTGTTCGGCCAGGCCGATCTTGCGCAGGTCGCCGACTGCGTTGACCTGGTCGAAATCCTCCTGCAGCGCCGCCACCGAGCGCTCGATCCGGCGGCTCACCCACCACACCGCGCCGAGCGCCAGGACCAGCGCCACCGGCAGGATGGCGGCCAGCGCCAGCATCAGGTCGCGGCGGGCATCGCCCAGCAGGCCGGCGTAGTCCTGGCGCACCTCGACCGCGCCGAGCACGGCGCCGACCGCGGCGTTGCTGTGGCAGCCGAGGCAGCGCTCCTCGGCCAGCAGCGGATAGATATGGCGGGCCTGCTCGTTGCCGTCGAGGCGGAACGGCTGGCCAAGGGCCAGCACCCGGTCGAGGGCGGCATCGAGCGGCGGCTGCTCGATCTTGTCGTAGAGCTGCTCGACCACCGGGCCGCGGTAGATCTGCACGGTCAGGCCGCGGTCCTTGCCGGCTTCGGCGATGGCCTTGACGAAGGCGTCGGCCTGGCTGCGCCGCCAGCCCTGGCTCATGATCTCGTACATCGACGCGAAGGTGATGCGGGTGGCCGCTTCCGAGGTACGGGCCGCATTGGCGCGCACCACATTGTCAAAGACCCGATCGAGCGACCAGTAGGCGCCACCGAAGAACAGCGCGGCGACGATCGCCGAGGCGCCAAAGACAAAATATCTGATCCGCATTCTTTTCTCCCCTATCGGCCGGATTATCGCCGATTTCCCCGAATCTGAAAGCCGCCGGCGGGCCGCAGCAGGCCTCTCGGGCCGGGAAACTTCGCCCGGTGCCGGGCGTCAAACCGCAGGTCTGGAAGCTTGCGGCGCCTTCGAGAATGGGCAAAAGCGCCTGTTTTTTAGGTATCCTGCCGCCACCGGCAAATTCCCGACACATTGTGCGGAAATTCGAATCGTCGGTGTAACCAGGACGAACTCGAAGTTTGGGGCGGAACTCCGGCATGACCATGGACGGGACACTGTTGATCGACAGCGGCGGCAGCCGCGGGCGCTACCTGCTGATCGCGGCAGCGTGGACGCTGCTGCTCGGCGCCTCGCTGGCGTGGAACCTCAGCCAGCTGTCGGCCGGCACCCGGCAGACGGCGACCTCGACGCTGCGCGCCAGCCTGTCCAAGGACATCGCCTTCCGCAACTGGGTCGGCAAGCACGGCGGCGTCTACGTGCCGCCGACCGCCGACACGCCGTCCAATCCCTACCTGAAGGTGCCCGAGCGCGATATCGAGACCAGCTCAGGCAAGACCCTGACCCTGGTCAACCCGGCCTACGCGCTGCGCCTGCTGCAGCAGGACTTCGGCAACGAGATGGGCATCATCAGCCGGCTGACCAGCCTCAAGCTGTTCAACCCGGCCAACGCACCGGACAGCTGGGAGCGCCAGGCGCTGCAGTCCTTCGAACGCGGCGCCAAGGAGGCGCTGGCGGTCGACGACATCAACGGCCAGCCCTACCTGCGCCTGATGCTGCCGCTGCCGGTCACGCTGGAATGCCTGAAATGCCACCGCGAGCAGGGCTACAAGGTCGGCGACGTGCGCGGCGGCCTCGGCGCCTCGATGCCGCTCGAACCCTTCCTGGCCGCCGAAGCCCAGCGCCGCGACGGGCTGACGCTGTCGCACGGCATCATCTGGCTGGCCGGCCTGCTCGGCATGCTGCTCGTCTATCGCCGGCAGGAGCAGGCGGCCCGCGTGCAGCGGCGCACCCACCAGGAACTGTTGAAGCTGTCGCAGGCCGTCGAGCAGAGCCCGATCAGCATCTTCGTCACCAACCTCAAGGGCGACATCGAATACGTCAATGCCGCCTTCGTCGCCAACACCGGCTATTCCGGTGCCGACGCGATCGGCCAGAACCCGCGCATCCTCAACGCTGGCAAGACGCCGCCCGAAGTGTACCGCGACCTGTGGCAGCGCATCGCCCGCGGCGAATCGTGGGAAGGCGAGCTGATCAACCGGCGCAAGAACGGCAGCGAATATGTCGAGTGGGGGCGCATCTCGCCGATCCGCGACGCCAGCGGGCAGATCACCCACTACCTCGGCGTGATGGAGGACATCACCCGACGCAAGAAGGCCGAGGAGGAAGTCACCCAGCTGGCCTTCTACGACCACCTGACCCGCCTGCCCAACCGGCGCCTGATGATGGACCGCCTGGCCCAGGCCATGGCCGGCTGCACCCGGCACCGGCGCCAGGGGGCGCTGATGCTGATCGACCTCGACGACTTCAAGACGCTCAACGACACCCTGGGCCATGCCGTCGGCGACGAGCTGCTGCGCGAAATGGCCGGCCGGCTGCAGGCCAGCCTCCGCGAGGGCGACACCGTGGCCCGCCCGGGCGGCGACGAATTCGTGGTCATCCTGAAGGATCTCGGCGACGGCCCGGCCGCCGCGGTGCAGGCCGAGAACATCGCCGGCAAGCTGCAGGCCTGGCTGCGCCAGCCCTGCCTGCTGGCCGACCCGAGCGCCGGCGGCGAGCGGCGCCCGTACCAGTGCACCTCGAGCATCGGCATCTGCCTGTTCGGCGCCCAGCCGGTCGCCGCCGACGAGCTCCTGAAGCGCGCCGACACCGCGATGTACCAGGCCAAGGCGGCCGGCCGCGATACCTGGCGCTTCTTCGACCCCGAGATGCAGACCTCGGTGGCCGCCCGCGCGGCGCTCGAAGGCGCCCTGCGCAAGGCGATCACCGGCGACCAGTTCCTGCTCCACTACCAGCCGCAGGTCGACGTCGACAACCGCCTGACCGGCGCCGAAGTGCTGCTGCGCTGGCACCACCCCGAGCGCGGCCTGGTGCCGCCGGGCGAATTCATCCCGCTGGCCGAGGAAACCGGCCTGATCCTGCCGATCGGCCACTGGGTGCTGCAGGTCGCCTGCCAGCAGCTGGCCGTCTGGGCGCGCGACCCGGCCACCGCCGGGCTGAGCCTGGCGGTCAATATCAGCGCCCGCCAGTTCAGCCTGCCCAACCTGGTCGAACAGGTCACCGCCCTGCTCGACCAGACCGGCGCTCCGGCCAGCCGCCTGAAGCTGGAAGTGACCGAAAGCATCCTGCTCGACAACACCAGCGACATCATCGCCAAGATGGTGGCGCTGAAGGCGCGCGGCGTCAGCTTCTCGCTCGACGACTTCGGCACCGGCTATTCCTCGCTGTCCTACCTGAAACGCCTGCCGCTCGACCAGCTGAAGATCGACCAGTCCTTCGTCCGCGACGTGCTCGACGACCCGAACGACGCGGCGATCGCCCGCACCATCGTCGCCCTCGGCCAGAGCCTCGGCCTCGCGGTCATCGCCGAAGGGGTCGAGAGCGCCGCCCAGCGCGACTTCCTGGCCAGCCAGGGCTGCCTCAACTACCAGGGCTATTTCTTCAGCCGGCCGCTGCCGCTCGACGATTTCGAGCTGCTGGTCGCCTCCGGCCGCTTCCCGGCCGCCTGAGCCAGCAGCGGCCCGGGCGGCGAAGCGGGGTAGAATCCGCCCCCATGTCTGCCGCCCCCCGCTCCCGCCCGCCATTCCCGGCCATGCCGGCCCGCGGCCGGCCGGCCCCCTGAGCGTGCCGCCGCTGCCCGCCATCCCGCGCTGGCTGTCGGCCGCGCTGTTCGCCGCGGCGCTCGGCGCCGCCTTCTGGCGCATCCCGCCGGTCGGCGCCCCGGCCTTCGCGCCGCCGCCGGCGGTCAATGCCGGCCGGCTGCCGGCGCTGTACGCCGCGCAGATGCTGCCGATGGCCGGCGCCGTCGCCGCTGCCCCGAGCCTGGCCCAGCTGCCCGACGGCCGCATTGCCGCCGCCTGGGTGGCCGGCAGCGACGACACGGCCGACGACCTGGCCATCCATTTCAGCATTCTCGGCCGCGACGGCTGGAGCGACCCGCGCCCGATCGCCAACCGCGAAAGCACGGCCGGCGGCCTGTTCGCCCACGTCCGCCGGGTCGGCCAGCCGCAGCTCTATGCCGAAGGCAGCTGGCTGCACCTGTGGTATGCCGCCGTCGGCATCGGCGGCAGCGCCAACGTCGCGCTGGTCCACAGCGTGTCGACCGATGCCGGCCGCAGCTGGAGCAAGCCGGCCCGGCTGCCGGTGTCGCCGCTGGCCGGCTTCGGCACCACTCCGGCCGGCCCGCCGCTGGCCCTGGCCGACGGCGGCATCGGCCTGCCGCTGCAGCACGAGCTCTTCGCCAGCCACGGCGAATGGCTGCGCCTGAGCGCCGACGGCCGCAGCATGGACAAGGTGCGCCTGGCCCACCCGCGGTCCGCGCCGCAGCCGGCCGTGCTTGCCCTCGATCCGCAGCGGGCCGTGGCCCTGCTGCGTGACGCCGGCGCGCCGCCCGGACAGGTCCGCGCCGTGCACAGCGCCGACGGCGGCCAGAGCTGGCAGGCCGCCCCCGATCCCGGCCCGGCCAATCCCGGCACGCCGCTGGCCGTGCTCCGGCTGCCCGGCGGGCGCCTGCTGCTGGCCGGCAATCCGGCCTCGGGGCGCGAGATGCTGGCGCTGTGGCTGTCGGCCGACGAGGGCGCCAGCTGGCAAGCGGGACCGACCGTCGAGGCCGCCGCCGACGGCGCCGCCGATTTTTCGGCGCCGGCCCTGCTGCTCGGCCGCGACGGCCGCATCCACCTGGCCTACGTGTGGCGCGGCCAGGGCATCCGCCATGTCGTCTTCAGCGAGGCCTGGCTCGACGGAGGCGGGCCATGAACGCGCTGGCCGCCTACGGCCTGCTCGCCCATGCGCTGATTTTCGGCGCCACCGCCGCCCTGCTGCCGCTCGGCGAACTGCGCCCGCGCGTCGCGCTGGCGGCGACGGCGATCGCCCTGCTCGGCGGTTTCGCGCCAGTCATGCACAGCCTGTTCGGGGCGCCGTCGCTGACGCTGCTGCAGCTGGCCGTCCTGCAGCTGGCCGACCGCACGCCGTCACCGTTGTCGCGGCGACCGGCGCTGGCTCTCGTGCTGTTCGCCGCGCTGTTCTACCCGGCCGCGCTCGGCTGGGGCGCCGGCGACCCGTACGCCCTCGGCTACCAGCCGTGGCCCCTGCTCGCCGCGCTGGTGCCGCTGGCCGCGGCGCTGTGGTGGCGCCGCCTCGACGCCTGGCTGGTGATCCTGGCCGTCGACCTGGCCGGCTACGCCGCCGGCCTCTTCGTCAATCTCTGGGATGCCCTGCTCGATCCGCTGCTGGTCCTGCTGGCCGCCTTCATCGCCGGCCGCCCGCTGCTGATCCGCCTTATCGCGTCAAGGCGTCGCTGATCAGCCGGCGGATGCTGCCGGCCTCGAACGGCTTGTCGCAGATGGCCGAGACACCGGCCCGCTCGACCGCCGCCAGGCGGCCCATGTTCTGCTCGCTGGTCACCATCAGCACCGGCACCTCGGCCTGCCAGCTCTGCGTGCGGATGTACTCGGTCAGTTCGCGGCCGTCCATCTCCGGCATGTTGTAGTCGGTAATCACCAGGTCGAACATGCTTTCGGCCAGGATCGCCACCGCCGCCTTGCCGTCGGCAGCCTCGGTGATGCGCTCGATGCCCAGTTCCTCCAACAGGCGGCGCAGGTGGTGGCGCGAGGCGACGCTGTCGTCGACGACCAGCACGCGCAGGCCTTCCATCTCGGCGAGATCGACGTCGGCCGGCGGATTGAGGTAATCGGCGGCGGCGAACAGCGCGCGCGACAGCTGCTGCTCGGAAAACGGCTTGGCGACGATGCTGCAGGCCCCGGCCTGGCGGATCGGTTCGAGCACCTGCGGCCGCGTCTCGCTGGAGATCAGGATGAAGGGCACGGCTTCCAGCCCGGTGTCGGCACGCATCGCCTTGACCAGCTCGGTGCCCGGCATGTCCGGCAGGTACAGGCTGCTGATCACCAGCGTGCCTTCGGCCGGGCTGTGGCCGAGGGCGGCCAGCGCGGCCTGCGCCGAATCGACCACGGTGACCTGGCCGATGCCCTGGTGCTCGAGCATGCGCCGGACCAGCCCGGCCTGCATGTGCGAGGGTTCGACAAGCAGCGCCGACAGGTCGGCCAGGGAAGTGGTCAGGGCCATGCAATCGCTCCGGATTCGACGGGAATACCTTCACTATAGCAGCGGAGCCGCTGCCGGCGCGCCGCTGCCGGGCCTGGCGAATATTTTGTAAGATGCCCGCTTCGCCTTCTCGACCGACCTCGTCATGACCGACAACTCAACCCTGCGGACCAAGCTTCTCGGTGCCTTCATCATTGCCATGGGCATCGTCATCGCCGGCGGCGCCATCGGCACCTACGGCCTGCTGTCGGCGCTGGACGACTACCGCTCCGGCGTCGCCGGGCTGAATGCCGCGCAGGCCAAGGTGCTGCAGATCCAGAGCCACTTCAAGGTCCAGGTCCAGGAGTGGAAGAACGTGCTGCTGCGCGGCAAGAACCCGGCCCAGCTCGACAAGTACTGGCAGGGTTTCGAGAAGGAAGAGGCCCGGGTGGCGGGCGATGCGGCCGCGCTGCAGGCGGCCCTGCCGGACGGCAAGGCCCGGGAACTGCTGGGCGAGTTCATCGCCGCGCACAAGAAGCTGGGCGAGGGCTACCGCCAGGGCCTGGCCGCCTTCAAGGCCGCCGACGCCGATGCGGCGACCGGCGACAAGGCCGTGGCCGGCATGGACCGCGCGCCGACCCAGACGCTGGACAAGGCCGTCGAGGAAATCGCCGCCGGCGCCAGCCAGGCCGGCGCCGCCGCCGACGGCCACGCCCGCCGCAGCATGATCGCCGCCGGCGTGGCCATCGCCGTGGCACTGGTCATCGGCCTGCTGATGTTCGCCGTGCTGACCCAGCGCAACATCATCACGCCGGCCAGCCAGCTGGTCGGCGATCTGCAGCGCCTGGCCGGCGGCTCGCTCGGCCAGCCGATCGCCGTCCGCGTTTCCGGCGAGGTCGGGCAACTGGCCCGCGGCATCGAGCACCTGCGCCAGCAATTGCTCGAACTGATCGGCAATGCCCAGCAATCATCGACCGCCGTCTATTCGGGCAGCGCCGAACTGCACGGGACGACCGGCGAAATCATGGCCAGCGCCGAACGCGCCAGCGACACCGCGACTTCGCTGGCCGCCGCCATGGAGCAGATGCTGCAGAGCATCGAGCTCGTCTCCGGCAATGCCGGCGACGTCGCCAGCCAGGCGACGCGGGCCCAAGACAACGTGTTCTTCAGCCGCGAGGTGGTGCAGCGCCTGCTCGAGGACGTGCACGGCATCGAGCAGGACCTGACGGCGACCTCGACGGCGGTCGCGGCCTTCGTCGAGAATGCGCGCAACATCGCCGGCCTGACCCAGAAGGTCAAGGAAATCGCCGACCAGACCAATCTCCTCGCCCTCAACGCGGCCATCGAGGCGGCCCGCGCCGGCGAGCAGGGGCGCGGCTTCGCGGTCGTTGCCGACGAGGTGCGCAAGCTGGCCGAGAAGTCGGCCCACTCGGCCAACGAGATCGATGCGGTGACGCAGCAGCTCGAATCCGGCACGGTGGTCGTCGAACGCACCATCGCCGAAGGCAACGCCCGCCTGTCGGCCAGCACGGCCAAGAGCATCGAGGTCTCGGCCGCGCTGGATCAGGCCATCGCCGGCGTACAGGCGGCGACGCAGAGCGTCGAACACATCGCCGCGGCGATCCAGGAGCAGCGCAGCACCATCAACAGCGTGGCCGGCCAGTCGGAAGCGCTGGCCCGGATGGCCGAGGAAAACTCCGGGGCCGTCCGCCAGATCCAGAACAACGCCGACCAGATGAACCGCTTTGCCGCGCAGCTGCAGGGCTCGCTGGCCAGCTTCCGGACCTGAGCCGCTCGCCGGCTAGCCGGCCTCGACCCAGTCGATGATCGCCTGCCACTGCGCGAGATCGCGCTCGGCGCGGGCCGGCGGCAGGTCGAACAGGGTCATGCCGGCGGCCGTGGCCTGGACATAGACCTGGGTGTCGCGCAGGTAGGCCAGCACCGGCAGGTCGAGCGTGGCGAAGAAGCGTTCCAGTTCGGCCGCCGCCCGCGTCCGCGCATCGACCCGCATGCCGATCACCGCGACGTCGGCCTTGCCCTTGCGCACCGCCTTTTCGGCCAGCAGCGCATTGAGGAATTGGCGCGTGGCCAGCATGTCGAACAGCGACGGCTGCACCGGCACGATGACCCGCGCCGACAGCTTCAGCACTTTGTCGAGCAGCTTGCCGCCCAGGCCGGCGGGGGTGTCGAGGACGATGTGGCTGGTGCCCTTGGGCGGCCGGGCGACGTTGTCCGGGCCGATATCCCAGGTGTCGATGGTCGGCAGCGCGAAGGGGCGGATGGCCAGCCATTCGCGCGCCGACTGCTGGCGGTCGGTGTCGCCGAGCATGACGTCGTGGCCGCGATTGGCGAAATAGCCGGCCAGGTTGGTGGCCAGCGTGCTCTTGCCGGAACCGCCCTTCGGGTTGGCGATCAGGAAGGCCTTCATGGTGTCGCTTGCTCCTGCTTGTCGAGAATGTGACGGACCAGATTGACGTGCTCGCGCAGCGTGTAGACGAGGTCGGTGAAGCCGAGCGGCACGTGCAGCCGGGTCGCCTCCTCGTCGAGCGCATCGAGCCGCTGACGGTAGTCGGCGCGGTTGGCCGGGTCGAAGCGGTGGCGGATGTCGTCCTCGAGAAAGCGCAGCTCGCCGTAGCAGCGGAACACCTTGGAGCGCACCCGCCACGAGTACAGCGCCGGCGCGAAGCGCAACAGCGGGATCAGCAGCGCGATCACCGGCACCAGCAGCACGAACAGCCGGTCGATCAGCACTGCCAGCCAGAACGGCAGGTAGCGCTGCAGGAAGGGCGGGCCGGACTTGAAATAGCGCGCCGCTTCCGGCGACAGCGGCAGCAGCGGGTCCATGTAGGACGGGAATTCGCCGGCGCTCTGGAAGAAGCCGGTGTGCCCGTGCACCTCGCTGGCGACCTGCAGCAGCAGCGTCTGCAAGGCCGGGTGCAGGTCGTCGCGGACGACCAGGTTGGCGGTCGGCGCGAGCACCCGGACGTCTTCCGGCGGATAGTCGCGGACCAGGTCGGCGACACCCTGCGGCAGCGTCAGCCGGGTCAGGAAGGGAAAGCGGCGCTGGTAGGCATTGGCCTGGGCGAAGCTCATCAGATGCACGCCGGGCGAACGCAGCAGCACCTGCACCACCGGCGCGCTTTCGGCGGCGATGATGAAGGCCGCGTCGAGGCGCCCCTGCT
This sequence comes from Azonexus sp., assembly GCA_036376995.1. Classification (GTDB taxonomy): domain Bacteria; phylum Pseudomonadota; class Gammaproteobacteria; order Burkholderiales; family Rhodocyclaceae; genus Azonexus. The sequence goes on from DASUZG010000402.1 coordinate 9,231, forward strand.
GCAGTTCCTCGGCGGCATCGAGGCCGGACAGCGGCAGCAGCGTCGCGGCCCGCTCCATTTCGTTGGCTTCCAGCAGGCGCTGGGCCAGCTGGCGGATGCCCGAGCCTTCCTGGCCGATGGCGATGCGCTTGCCGCGCAGGTCGGTCAGCCGGGTCAGCGGCCGGGGACCGCGGTAGAAGACCCAGACCGGCTCGTAGAAGACGCTGCCGAGCGAGAGCAGGCGGCTGTCCGGCACCGTATCGGGATCCTCCGGCGGGGCGATGACGCCGCCCTGGACGAAGCCGACCTCGGCCTCGCCGCGCTCCAGGCGCTGCAGGTTCTCCAGCGAGCCGGCGGACGTCCGCACTTCCAGCGTCACCCCGTGGCGGGCGAGCAGGGCCGCGTAGCGGTTGGCGAACTGGTAGTAGGCGCCGCTCTCGCCACCGGTGCTGATGACGATGCGGTCGGGCGGCGCCGGCTTGACGAACTGGTAGGCGACGACAAAGCCGATCCCGACGATCAGGAAGATCCACCAGGCGGTGGCGAACAGATCGCGCAGCGACAGCAGACCGGCCTTGAGCTTCGCCATCACGGCAGCAGGATGGTCGAGCCGGTGGTCTTGCGCGCTTCCAGATCGCGGTGCGCCTGGGCGGCGTCGGCCAGCGCGTAGGTCTGGTTGACCTCGATCCGCACCTGGCCGCCGGCGACCACGGCGAACAGCTCGGCGCCCAGCGCTTCGAGGTCGGCGCGCTTGGCCGTGTAGTTCATCAGCGTCGGCCGGGTGACGAACAGCGAGCCCTTCTGCGACAGCAGCAGCAGGTCGAGCGGCGGCACCGGACCGGAGGCGTTGCCGTAGGTGACCATCATGCCGAGCGGGCGCAGGCTGTCCAGCGAGCCCATGAAGGTGTCCTTGCCGACGCCGTCGTAGACCACCGGCACGCCGTCGCCGCCGGTGATGTCGCGCACGCGCTGGGTGAAATTCTCGGTCGAGTAGTTGATCACGTGGTCGCAGCCGTGCGCCTTCGCCAGCTCGCCCTTGGCCGCCGAGCCGACCGTGCCGATCACCGTCGCCCCGAGCGCCTTGGCCCACTGGCAGGCGATCAGGCCGACGCCGCCGGCGGCGGCGTGGATCAGCACCGGGTCGCCCGGCTGCACGCGGTAGGTGCGGCGCAGCAGGTAGGCGGCGGTCAGGCCCTGCAGCATCATCGCCGCCGCGGTCTTGAAATCGATACCGTCGGGCAGTTTCAGCAGGCGGTGGGCGGGGATGTTGCGCACTTCGGCATAGGCGCCGACCGGGCCGCCGGCATAGGCGACGCGGTCGCCGACCTGGACTTCGCTGACGCCCGCGCCGACCGCCTCGACCACGCCGGCGCCTTCCAGCCCGAGGCCGCTGGGCAAGGGCAGCGGATACAGCCCGGTGCGGTGGTAGGTGTCGATGAAATTGAGGCCGACCGCGTGGTGGCGGACGGTGGCCTCGCCGGCGGCCGGCGCCGGCACGGCGACTTCCTCCCAGCGCAGCACTTCGGGGCCGCCGGTCTGGTGAATGCGGATGGCGTGGGGCATGGCGATCTCCTCGGTCAGGGTGGGGAAAAATCAAGGTTATCACCGGCCCGCCCGGCGATCCAGCCGGCGCCCGCCGAAACGCCCGTCCGGCGGGGATATGCTGGCGCGACGGCAATATTTACGACATTTTTACGTCGGCCCCGCCAGAATGCCGGCAGCGCTGCCGGCCCCGTCCGGCCTCTGGAGAATCACATGCAACAGCAACACGACAAGAAGCGCCTGGCGGCGCTGACGCTGGCCGCCCTCGGCATCGTCTACGGCGACATCGGCACCAGCCCGCTGTACTCGCTGAAGGAAGTGTTCGGCGGCAGCCATCACCCGGTGCCGATCACCCCGGACAACGTGCTCGGCGTGCTGTCGCTGTTCTTCTGGTCGCTGCTGGTGGTCGTCACGCTGAAGTACGTGGCCTTCGTCATGCGCGCCGACAACAAGGGCGAAGGCGGCATCATCGCGCTGATGACCCTGGCCCTGCAGCAGGGCGTGCCGGGCAGCTGGCAGCAGCGGGTGCTGGTCACCTGCGGCCTGTTCGGAGCGGCGCTGTTCTACGGCGACGGCGTGATCACGCCGGCCATCTCGGTGCTGTCGGCGGTCGAGGGCCTGGCGGTCATCACCCCGGCCTTCGAGCCCTACGTCCAGGTCATCACCATCGTCATCCTGGTTGCCCTGTTCATTTTCCAGCGGCGCGGCACGGCCAAGGTCGGCGCCCTGTTCGGGCCGGTGATGGTGCTGTGGTTCGCGGTGCTGGCGGTGCTCGGCGCCGCCGCCATCATCGACAATCCGGCGGTGCTGGCAGCGGTCAATCCGCTGCATGCGCTGCACTTCCTGACCGGCAACCAGCTGCTCGGCTTCCTGGCCATGGGCGCCGTCGTGCTCTGCGTCACCGGGGCCGAGGCGCTGTACGCCGACATGGGGCATTTCGGCGCCCGGCCGATCCAGTACGCCTGGATCGGCTACGTGCTGCCGGCGCTGCTGATCAATTATTTCGGCCAGGGCGCGCTGCTGATGACCGACCCGGAAGCGGTGGAAAGCCCGTTCTACCTGCTGGCGCCGGAATGGGGCCGCTACCCGCTGGTGCTGCTGGCTACGCTGGCCACCGTGATCGCCTCGCAGGCGGTGATCTCGGGCGCCTTCTCGATCACCCGCCAGGCCATGCAATTGGGCTACACGCCGCGCCTGGAGACGCAGCACACCTCGGACCGCGAGATGGGGCAGATCTACCTGCCGGCGGTCAACTGGCTGCTGCTGGCGACCATCATCGTGCTCGTCGTCGAGTTCGGCTCGTCGTCGAAACTGGCCGGCGCCTACGGCATCGCGGTCACCGGCACGATGCTGATGACCAACTTCCTGGCCATCGCCGTCGCCGTCCGGATGTGGCACTGGAGCCGGACGCGCGCGGTGCTGGGCGC
>DASUZG010000403.1:0-3684 GCA_036376995.1 Azonexus sp.
TACCGACATCCGGCCGGAGGAAAAGAGCGAATTCATCACCCTGCCCGAAGGCGAGACGGTGCGCCTGCAGCGCCGGCCGGAAGCCGAGGCCAGGGCGCTCGACGCGCTGCTGGCGAGCGGCATGCAGAAAGTGCCGGGCCACACCCTGCACACCTTCGGCAGCCCGCCGGAAGGCCTCTACGGCCTGGCCGACGAAGGCGCCTGGACCTCCTTCATGCAGGACGGCGCCAGCCAGTTGAAGCAGGCCGGCTGGCAGATCGAGTTCCCCGAGGATTTCCGCCACCACGTGATCGAGGTCGACGGCTGGGAAGCCGAGCTGCACGAAGCCGACAACGGCTGGTTCGACCTCGACATGGGCATCATCGTCGAAGGCGAGCGCCTGCCGCTGGCCCCGCTGCTGGCCGGGCTGTTCCGCCGCGACCCGCGCTGGCTGGAAGCCGGCGAACTGGCGCGCGTGCCCGACGACGAAGGCATCGAGCTGCACACCGCGAGCGGCAAGCGCCTGCGCGTGCCGGCCGGGCGCATCAAGCCGCTGGCGGCGACGCTGATCGACCTGTTCGACGGCTTCACCGGCGGCGAAATGCTGCGCCTGTCGCGCTTCGATGCGCCGCGCCTGGCCGAACTGACCGACACCAGCCGCTGGCAGTTCCGCGGCCAGGGCGACATCCTGGCCCTAGCCGAGCGCCTGCAGGCGGCCCAGGGCATCGTCGACATCACGCCGCCGGCCGGCCTGCAGCTGTCCCTGCGCCCGTACCAGAAGGAAGGCCTGGCCTGGCTGCAGTTCCTGCGGGCGCAGAACCTGTCCGGCATCCTGGCCGACGACATGGGCCTGGGCAAGACGGCGCAGACGCTGGCCCACCTGCTGCTGGAAAAGGAAGGCGGCCGCCTCGACAAGCCGGCCCTGGTGATCCTGCCGACCTCGCTGATCTTCAACTGGAAGAGCGAAGCCGCGCGTTTCGCCCCGGAGCTGCGCGTGCTGTCGCTGCACGGCCCGGAGCGCAAGAGCCGCTTCGCCGAGATTCCGGCGCACGACGTGGTGCTGACCACCTACCCGCTGCTGTGGCGCGACGCCGAGGAACTGATGCAGCACAGCTACCACCTGCTGATCCTCGACGAGGCGCAGACGGTCAAGAACGCCCAGAGCCGCAGCGCCGAGGCGGTGCGCAAGATCGACACGCGCCACCGCCTGTGCCTGACCGGCACGCCGCTGGAAAACCATCTGGGCGAGCTGTGGAGCCAGTTCGACTTCCTGCTGCCCGGCTTCCTCGGCACGGCCAAGCAGTTCACCCGCCACTGGCGCACGCCGATCGAGAAGCAGGGCGACAACCAGCGCAGCCGATTGCTGGCCCGCCGCATCCGCCCCTTCATCCTGCGCCGCAAGAAGGAAGACGTGGCCGAGGAACTGCCGCCGAAGACCATCATCGTGCGCAGCGTCGAGCTCGAAGGCAGCCAGCGCGACCTCTACGAGACGGTGCGCGCGGCGATGGACGCCAAGGTCCGCGACGAGATCGCGCAGAAGGGCTTCGCCCGCAGCCAGATCGTCATCCTCGACGCCTTGCTCAAATTGCGCCAGGTCTGCTGCGACCCGCGCCTGGTCAAGGCCCTGGCCGCCAAGAAGGTCAAGGAGCGGGCCAAGCTCGACCTGTTGATGGCAATGGTGCCGGAACTGGTCGACGAAGGCCGCAAGATTCTCATCTTCTCGCAGTTCACCAGCATGCTGGCCTTGATCCAGCAGGAACTCGACGCGGCCGGCATCGCCTACGCCACGCTGACCGGCGACACCGTCGACCGCGAGACGCCGATCCGCCGCTTCCAGGAAGGCGCCGTGCCGATCTTCCTGATCAGCCTGAAGGCCGGCGGCGTCGGCCTCAACCTGACTGCCGCCGACACCGTGATCCACTACGACCCGTGGTGGAACCCGGCCGTCGAGAACCAGGCCACCGACCGCGCCCACCGCCTCGGCCAGGACAAGCCGGTGTTCGTCTACAAACTGATCGTGCGCGGCAGCATCGAGGAAAAGATCCTCGCCCTGCAGGAGCGCAAGGCCGAACTGGCCGCCGGCATCCTGTCGGAAGACCGCGGCGTCGAGGTCAAGTTCGGCAACGACGACCTGGCCGCGCTGTTCGAGCCGCTGCCGGAGTAATCCCGGGCGGCTGGCATTGCGCCGGCCGCTGGCCTATGCTCGCGGCCATCGCTCCCGCCAAGGAACATCGATGGCCCGCCTGCTGCTCCTGTTCGCCCTCGCACTCGCCCAGACCGGCGCCATGGCCGGCGACTGGCAGGTGCGCCAGCGCCTCGCCCTGCCCTTCGCCGATGTCCGCGACGCCGTCGTCATGGCCATCGAGCGCCGCGGCCTGGTGGTCAACAGCATTTCCCGGCTCGGCGAAATGCTGCAACGCACCGCGGCCGATCTCGGCGCGACAAAACAGGTTTACGCCCAGGCCGAAATCGTCGAGTTCTGCTCGGCCAGATTCTCGCGCCAGATGCTCGAAGCCGATCCGCACGACATCGTGCTCTGCCCGTTCACCATCGCCATCTATACGCTGCCGGGCGACGCCGGCAGCACCTGGGTCGCCTACCGCCGCCCGCCGGCCAACGTCGCCGCCATCGTCGAGCCGCTGCTCTCCGGCATCGTCGCCGAGGCAGGCGAGTAACGGCTCAGGCCAGCAGAGGCGTTGCCGCGAGGCGCTGCAGCAGGCCCTGCAGCGCGTGGCGCACCGACTGTTCGCGCACTGCCGCGCGGTCGCCGGAAAACTGGCAGGTCTGCGCTTCGCAGCCGCCGTCCTGCGCGGCCCAGGCAAAGCACACGGTGCCGACCGGTTTCTCCGGCGAGCCGCCGCTCGGGCCGGCGATGCCGGTGATGGCCACGCTCCAGTCGGCGCGGCTGTGCCTGAGCGCCCCCTGGGCCATGGCCCGGGCGGTCGCTTCCGACACCGCACCGTGGCGCTCCAGCGTCGTTTCCGGCACGCCCAGCATGTCCGTCTTGGCGGCATTCGAATAGGTCACGAAGCCGCGGTCGAACCAGGCCGAGCTGCCGGCAATGGCCGTCACGCTCTGCGCCAGCCAGCCGCCGGTGCAGGACTCGGCAGCGGCCAGCCATTCGCCGCGGGCGAGCAGGGCGGCGCCCAGTTCGGCGGCGAGGGTGTCCAGTGCATCGTTCATGGCGGCCATGTTACACCGGGCACGGCGCCGCCGAGCCGGGCCGCGAAACAGGTACACTCGCCCCTTTCCCGCTTTCGCCTACCGCCATGACTTTCGCTTCGCTCGGCCTTGCCGCCCCGCTGCTCCAGGCCCTCGAAACCCTCGGCTACCAAACCCCGACGCCGATCCAGGAAAAAGCCATTCCGGCCGTGCTGGCCGGGCGCGACCTGATGGCGGCGGCGCAGACCGGCACCGGCAAGACCGCCGGCTTCGCGCTGCCCTTGCTGCAGCGCCTGAGCGAGGGCGACAAGGCCGCCAGCAACTCGGTGCGCGCCCTGATCCTGGTGCCGACCCGCGAACTGGCCGAGCAGGTGCATGCCAGCTGCCGCCAGTACGGGGAACATCTGCCGGTCAGCACCTACGCGGCCTACGGCGGGGTCAGCATCAATCCGCAGATGATGCGCCTGCGCCGCGGCGTCGACCTGCTGGTCGCCACCCCCGGCCGGCTGCTCGACCTGTTCCGCCAGAACGCGGTGAAATTGA
>DASUZG010000404.1:0-2055 GCA_036376995.1 Azonexus sp.
GGATTGAGTTTGATCAGGCCTTCCGGGTAGAGCAGGATGTGCGCATCCTGGCTGGCTTCCCAGCGGAAGACGTGGTGCGGACTGAGTTTTGGGCAGTTCATGGTGGTTTCGCTCCGGGGCGGCAGCCGCAGCCGCCGCCCGGTGGCCGCTCAGCGCACGTAGACGTAGGCGGTGACTTCGAAGCCGAGGCGGATTTCGCAGTAAGCCGGGGTTTGCCAGTTCATGATGTGTCTCCTTTGTGGTGGCGCGGCACCTTGCCGCTCCTGTGACTGATTATTGGCGGGGCGCACAGCGCGCGCGCCCGGCCTTTCGCCAAAGAGGCCTACAGAAAATCATGAGACCTTGGCCATCGGGGTGTAGGCGCCCCACCCTCCGATGTGCACCGGGCAGTAGGCGAGCAGCATCGAATCGAGCATCGACCACAACAGGTCGAGCTTGAATTGCAGGATCTCCAGCACCCGCTCCTGCTGCTCGCGGGTGGTGAAATGGCCGAGCGTGACGCGCAGGCCGTTGATCACGTCGCGCGGCGCCTCGGTCAGACGGCGCTGGAAATAGGCGTAGCCTTCCGGCTCGATCCACGGGTAATGCGTCGGCCAGTGGTCGAGGCGCGACTTGTGGATGGTCGGCGCGAACAGCTCGGTCAGCGACGAGGCGGCGGCCTCCTGCCACGGCGCACGGCGGGCGAAATTGATGTAGGCATCGACGGCGAAGCGCACGCCGGGCAGCACCAGTTCCTGCGAGACGATCTGCTCGCGGGTCAGGCCGACCGACTCGCCCAAGCGGATCCAGGCCTCGATGCCGCCCTCCTCGCCGCCGTAGCCGTCGTGGTCGAGAATGCGCTGCACCCAGTGGCGGCGCACTTCGCGCTCCGGGCAATTGGCCATGATCGCGGCGTCCTTGATCGGGATGCTGACCTGGTAGTAGTAGCGGTTGGCGACCCAGGCCTGCAGCTGCTCACGGCTGCATTTGCCCTCGTGCATCATGACCTGGAAGGGGTGGTGGATGTGGTAGCTGACGCTCTTGGCGCGCAGCTTCGCCTCGAATTCCTCGGCCGTCCACGGTTTGAGTTCGTCCATTTTCATGCCTTGTCTCCTGTGTCGATCAGCATCCCGTCGAAGGCCAGCTCGATGCCGGCGCGCGTCAGTTCGGCGCGCTCCGGCGAGTCCTCGTCGAGGATGGGGTTGGTGTTGTTGATGTGGATCAGCAGCTTGCGCGGCTTCGGGTAGCGGCCGAGCAAGGCCATCATCCCGTCCGCCCCCGATTGCGGCAGGTGGCCGATGTCGCGGGCGGTCTTGGTCGACAGGCCGAGGCGGATCATCTCGTCGTCGGTCCAGAAGGTGCCGTCGAGCAGCAGGCAATCGGCGTCGGCCAGATAGGGGTCGAGATGCGGCTCCATGGCGCCGAAGCCGGGTGCGTAGAAGACCTTGCGGCCGCTTGCCAGATCCTCGATCAGCACGCCGATGTTGTCGCCGGGATGCGGGTCGTGGCGGTGCGGCGAATACGGCGGCGCCTTGCTGGTCAGCGGCAGCGGCGTGAAACGCAACCCGGCCGCCGCGGGAACGGTGAAGGACGAGGACGGCTGCACCGGCTGCCAGCGCACGCCGCAGAAATGGGAGAGCACGTTGAAGACGGGATTGCCGGTGGTCAGGTCCTCATGCACCTGCGCCGTGCACCAGACATCGAGCGGCTTGCCTTCGCGCAGCATGAAGAGGCCGGTGGTATGGTCGATCTGGGCGTCGATCAGCACGATACCGACGATACCCGTGTCGCGCAGGCCGCGCCCCGGCTGCAGCGCCGGGTTGGCGCGAATCTGCGTCAGGATGTCGGGCGAGGCGTTGAACAGCACCCAGTCAGTGCCGTTGGCGCTGACCGCGATCGACGACTGGGTGCGCGGCACGGCGCGCACGCTGCCGGCGCGCACGCCGGCGCAGTTGCGGCAATTGCAGTTCCACTGCGGAAAACCGCCGCCAGCGGCCGAACCGAGGACAAGTATCTGCATGGCGCCTCCTCAGTTCATGAAGGCGGTCGACACCGCCCCCGCCCAGCGCTTGACCA
>DASUZG010000405.1:0-4170 GCA_036376995.1 Azonexus sp.
GTCGGCGACCTGCGCAAGATCGGCCTGGCCGAACACGACCTCGGCTTCGTCGAGCTGAACCAGCTGGTCGGCGCCCTCGGCCGCCTGCTGGAGAAGCTGCGCTCGATTTCGGTGGACAAGGACATCCTGACCTTCGAGATCGGCCTGCTCGAGAAATTCGTCATCACCTCCGACGTCGTGCGCGACTGGCGCGAGTACGTCGGCCGCCTGCTGACCGACATCAACAGCGTGCTGCCGGCGCACATGCTGTTCTCCATCTTCAAGATCGACGACGAACTGTTCGACCTGGAAATCTTCTGGCGCGGCCCGGCGACGCCGCGCACCAAGGCCATGGCCGAGCGCTACATCCGCCAGGAACTGTCCGGCATGGCCAGCTTCTCGGATCTCGGCGCCTGCAACATCTACCACCACGTGGCCCACCAGGAAGGCGCGCCGATCGAGCTGAGCGAGGAAGACATCGCGGTGCGGGTCAAGTCCTTCTTCGTCGACATGCCGAAGATCGGCGGCATCGTCGGCATCGGCGTCCATGCCAACATGATCGAGGACGAGACGCGCTACCTGGTCATGGAAAGCGTGCTGTCGACGCTGCTCAACGTGGTCGGCTCGGTCAAGGCGATCTACAAGTACACCCGCGATCTCGAGTACTACGCCACCCGCGACCCCTTGACCGACCTGTTCAACCAGCGCGTGTTCTGGGAACTGAGCGCCTACGAGGTCGGCCGGGCGCAGCGCCACGGCTACAGCTTCGGCCTGCTGCTGATTGACCTCGACAACTTCAAGCTGGTCAATGACAACTACGGCCACACCATCGGCGACAGCTACCTGCAGCGCCTGGCGCGACAGGTCCAGGGCGCGCTGCGCGACGGCGACATCCTCGCCCGCTACGGCGGCGACGAGTTCGTCGCCGTGCTGCCCGAGGCCGATGCCAGCGCCGTGGCGCTGGTCGCCGAGCGGGTCCGCCTGGCCATCGGCGGCATGGAAGTGGCGACCCCGGACGGCGTGCGCATCCGCGGCACGGCGTCGATCGGCATGGCCGTCTATCCGGAGCATGCCGACAACGCCAAGGACCTGCTGCTGTTCGCCGACAACATGATGTATCGCGCCAAGTCGGCCGGCAAGGCGCAGGTCGCGGTGCCGACGCAGGAGGACGTGGTGGCCATCTTCCGCGACATTTCGCAGAAGAGCGTGATGGTGCTGGAAGCCATCGAGGCGCGGCGCATCGTGCCCTTCTTCCAGCCGATCCTCGATGTCGCGACCAAGCGCATCGTCGCCTACGAAGTGCTGTCGCGCATCGAGCTCGACGGCGAGATCATCCGCGCCGACGAGTTCGTCGAGATCGCCGAGAAGATGGGCGTCATCCACCGCCTCGACATGCTGGTCGTCGAGCACGCGCTGATGGTGCTGGCGCAGCAGGGGCACGAGGGCGAGGTGTTCATCAACCTGTCGCCGCGCGCGCTGGTGTTCAACGAATTCGCCCGCGACCTGCGGCGCATCATCGCCGCCAGCGGCATTTCGCCGAACCGCGTGGTGTTCGAGATCACCGAGCGCGACACGGTGAAGAACCTGGCCCTGCTCGAACGCTTCCTCAACGACCTGAAGGCCGACGGCTTCAAGCTGGCGATCGACGACTTCGGCTCCGGCTTCTCGTCCTTCCACTACCTGCGCCGCTTCCCGATCGACTACCTGAAGATCGAGGGCGACTTCATCGCCAACATGCTGCACAGCGACAAGGACCACACCTTCGTCACCAGCATCCGTTCGCTGGCGCGCGAGATGGGCATCACCGTGGTCGCCGAGTACGTCGAGGCGGCGGAAGTCCTGGACGAGCTGGAACGCATGGAAGTGCACCTCGCCCAGGGCTACTACATCGGCCGCCCGGCGCGCAACCTGCTGCCGGTGGACTGGCAGCCGGCCGGCTGATCAGCGGCCGCTGTAGACCGGCGGCCGCTTCTGCATGAAGGCGTCGATGCCCTCGCCGGCATCGGCGCTCATCATGTTGCAGGCCATCACTTCGGCGGCGTAGGCATAGGCGTCGCCCAGGCCCATTTCCAGCTGGCGGTAGAACATGCCCTTGCCGAGGCGCACCGCGACCGCGCTCTTGGCGAGGATGCCGGCGGCCAGGCGCTCGATCTCGGCATCGAGGGCGTCGGCCGGGACCACGCGGTTGACCAGGCCCTTGGCCTTGGCGTCCAGCGCGTCGATGAACTCGCCGGTCAGCAGCATTTCCAGCGCCGCCTTGCGGCCGAGATTGCGCGCCAGGGCCACCGCCGGCGTCGAGCAGAAGAGGCCGACGTTGATGCCGGAGACGGCGAACTTGGCGACGTCGGCGGCCACCGCCAGGTCGCACATCGCCACCAGCTGGCAGCCGGCTGCCGCGGCGATGCCATGGACGCGGGCGATCACCGGCTGCGGCAGGCGGGTCAGGGTCTGCATCAGTTCGCCGGCCTGCGTGAACAGGGCCTGCATGAATTCCTGGCTGTGGTTGGCGCGCATTTCCTTCAGGTCATGCCCGGCGCAGAAGGCGCGGCCGGCGCCGGCCAGCACCACGACGCGCACCGTCTGGCTGGCGGCGATGGCATCGAGCTCGGCCTGCAACGCGGCGAGCATGGCGGTGGACAGGGAGTTGAACTGGCCCGGGTTGTTCAGGGTCAGCGTGGTCAGGCCGTCGGCGCGGTCGTGGCGCAGGACGAGCGGTTGTTCTTGGCTCATGGCGAGTCTCCGTCATTGGTTTTTTTCGACCGGCCAATGTACCGGAGAATGCTGCTGTCTTCCAGCAGCGGCCTGCTATGATCGCCGGCCTCGTCGTTCGCCGCCGGGCCGTCCATGCCTCGCCTGTTCTCCGTCTCCCATATTGTCGCCGGCTTCATCGCCATCCTGGTCGGCTATACCAGCTCGGCCGCCATCGTTTTCCAGGCGGCGGCCGCCGCCGGTGGCGGGCCAGCGCACATCGGCTCGTGGCTGTGGGCACTCGGGGTCGGCATGTTCGTCACCTCGGCCGGGCTGTCGCTGTATTTCCGCGCCCCGGTGCTGACCGCCTGGTCCACGCCCGGCGCCGCGCTGCTGGCCAGCGGCCTGGTCGGCCTGCCGATGAGCGAGGCGATTGGCGCCTTCCTGTTCGCCTCGGCGCTGATCACGCTGTGCGGCGTCTTCGGCCTGTTCGAGGCAATCATGCGCCACGTGCCGAAAGCCCTGGCGGCGGCGCTGCTGGCCGGCGTGCTGACGCGTTTCGGGCTGGAACTGTTCGCCTCGCTGCGCACGCAATGGCTGCTGGTGCTGCTGATGCTGGCCGTCTATCTCGGCGGCCGCCGCCTGCTGCCGCGCTACGCCGTGCCGCTGGCCTTCCTCGCCGGCCTCGTGGCGGCCGCGGCCGGCGGCCTAATCCGCGGCGCGGCGCTCGACCTGCAACTGACGCTGCCGCTGTGGACGACGCCGAGCTTCTCGCTGGCGACGCTGATCGGCGTCGGCCTGCCGCTGTTCGTCGTCACCATGGCCAGCCAGAACGTGCCCGGCCTGGCCGTGCTGCGCGCCAACGGCTACCAGACGCCGGCCTCGCCGATCATCACCGCGACCGGCGTCACCGGCCTGCTGCTCGCCCCGTTCGGCGGCTTCGCCTTCAACCTGGCGGCGATCACCGCGGCCATCTGCATGAGTCCGGATGCCGACCCCGATCCGCAGCGGCGCTATCGGGCCGCGATCTGGGCCGGCTTCTTCTACCTGCTGACCGGCCTGCTCGGGGCGACGGTGGCCAGCCTGTTCGCCGCGCTGCCGCCCGAGCTGATCGCCGCCATCGCCGGCCTGGCGCTGCTCGGCACCATCGGCAACGGCCTGGCCGGGGCGCTGGCCGACGAGCGCGAACGCGAGGCGGCGCTGATCACCTTCCTGTGCACCGCCTCCGGCGTGACGCTGTTCGGCATCGGCAGCGCCTTCTGGGGGCTGCTGCTCGGCCTCGTCGTGCGCAAGGCCCTGCCGGCGCGATGACCCCGGCCGGGGTAAAATTGCGCCGATGAATTCCCCGCGCTACATCCACCTCCGCCTCCATTCCGAATACTCCGTCACCGACGGCATCGTCCGCATCGGCGACGCCGTCAAGCGCGCCGCCGGCGACGCCATGCCGGCGCTGGCGCTGACCGATCTCGGCAACCTGTTCGGCCTGGTCAAGTTCTATACCGG
>DASUZG010000406.1:0-3812 GCA_036376995.1 Azonexus sp.
ACCGGCACGCTCGCGGGCGAACTGGCGGCGGTGGCCGAGCAGCACCTGCGCTGAGGCAGCGGCCCGCCGTTTTTTTTGACCGAGGTTCAAGCGCGGCGCCGGCGATTGGCGATAATCGTTCCATCTTCATGGAGTCCGCAATGCGCTTCAGCCACTTCCTGCCTTTCCTCCTGTGCCTGGTGTTCGGCAGCGCCGCCGCCGAACCCGGCGCCGGTGCCGGCGAACTGCCGGTGCATATCGCCGCCCGCCAGGGCGACGGTCCTTCCGTGTCCCGCCTGCTGGCCGCCGATCCGTCGCTGCGCGAGGCGCGCACGCTGCTCGGCTCGACGCCGCTGCACCTGGCGGCGATGAATCCGGACCCGACGGCGATGGCCGCGCTGCTGGCCGCCGGCGCCGATCCCAATGCCCGCGACGGCGACGGTTCGACGCCGCTGCACATGGCCGCCTATGCCAGCCGCGCGCCCTATGTGAAGAAGCTGCTCGAAGCCGGCGCCGATCCGCTGATCAAGAACAATGGCGGCCGCGACGCCGCGGCGATGGCACGCAAGGTCAAGGCCGACGAGGCGGCCGGCGTCATTTCGCTGTGGCTGCTCAAGGGCTGCAAGGCGGGCAAGCCGTGCTGAGGCGGACCTGGCCGCTGGCGCTGCTGCTGGCCGGCGCCGCTATCGCCGAGGAGGCCCTGCCGCCGGTGACGCTGTACGCGCCGTCGGTGTGCCTGGCCTGCATCGACTATGCCGAGCATCTGCGCGCCAACGGCTTCAAGGTCACGCTCAAGGCCACCGAGGACATGGCCGCCGTCAAGCGCCGGCTGAAGGTGCCGAAGCACCTGCACGCCGAGCCGACCGCGACGGTCGGCCGCTACTTCGTCGAAGGCCATGTGCCGGCCGAGGACATCAAGGAGTTGCTGGGCGACAAGCGGGCCGCACGCGGCCTGGCGGTGCCCGGCCTGCCGCTGGGCGCGCCGGGGCGTGAATTCTCCAGCCCGACCTGCGACACCGCGTGCACCGTGCTCGATGGCGATACCGGCCAGGGCCGCGCCCGCCGCGAGCTGTACGACACGCTGCTGGTCAAGCCGGACGGCGATACCTCGATCTGGGCCCGGCACTGAGCCCGGCTCAGCGGCCGACGCCCAACAGTTCTCCCTGCTCGGCCGCCAGCCAGGCCTCGTCCTCGCCGGCCGGGTGGTATTCGCGGTGCTGGCGCACCGTCTGCTGCAACACGCCGTCGCCGCGCAGCCGGTAGCTGGTATCGATGCGCACGTATTCGGCCGGCTCGAGATCGACATAGGCGTAGCAGGTGCTGTCGGGCAGCGCCGGTTCGCTGCTGCTGCCGGCGATCCGGGCGAGGATCTCGGCGGCGGCGATGCGGCCCATGCGGCTGGCCAGCTGGCCGGTCTTCGGATAGTGGCCGAACAGCGGCGAGACGGCGCCGACGCTGTCGCCGACGACGAACACCCGCTCGTCGGCGAGGGCCTGGAAATGCCGCGGCTCGGTCGCCGCCCAGGCGCTGTTCGCCGCGGTCAGGCCGGCGGCCCAGCACAGCGGCCCGGCCCCTTGCGGCGGCATGACGATGGCCGCATCGAACTTCACTTCGTCGATGTCGAGCGTTGCCACCTGGCGGTAGGGATCGAGCTGGCGCAGGCGGGTGTTCGGCAGGTAGCTCACCTGCTCGCGGAAGCGCTCGGCGAAGACCCGCTGGTAGGCCGGCCACGGCGGGTTCGGATCGACCACGGTGAGGCGGGCCTTGAGCCGGCGCGAACGGATGGCGTGGGCAACGACTACCGCGCGCTCGTAGGGGGCCGGCGGACAGCGGTAGGGGGCGAGCGGCAGGGTCATCAGGAATTCGCCGCCGGTGAAGGCGTCCAGCCGGCGCTTCGGGGCGTCCAGCGAAGCGTCGGCGGTATAGCTGCTGGCCAGATGCTCGCGGTAGTGGCGGATGGCGCCGGCATCACCCGAAAACAGCGCGCCCGGGTCCTCGCTGATGCCGCTGGCCAGCACCAGCCAGTCGTAAGGCAGGGCGCCGGCACTGGTGTCGACGCGGCGGGCGCTGCGGTCGATGGCGTGCACTTCGCCCGCCAGGAAGCGATAGCCGAAGGCTGCGGCGGCCGGGGCGTAGTCGTGCTGCAGCCGGCGGGCGTCGACCCGGCCGGCCAGCCAGCGGTTGCTGAGCGGCAGCGAGACGAAACGGGCATTGCGTTCGACCAGCACCACCTCGCAGGCGCCGCTCAGGGCGCGGGCGGCGGCCAGGCCGGCCCAGCCGCCGCCGATGACGACGACGCGCGGCCGCGCCGGCGCGGCGATGATGTGCGGGGTGCAGAAGGCGAGGGCCGAACCGAGGAGCAACTGGCGGCGGGTGGGATTCATGCCGCCAGCTTAGGCAAAAAGGCAGCCGGGGAAAATGATCGACAGCAAGTTTCTGCCGTCGCCGCCGGCCGGCAGTGGTAGCCGCCGCCGCATTCCACAGTTATGCTTGCCGTCATGCCCGGGCCGATGCGCGGCGGCGGGTCCGATCAACGGGAGCCGGGGGGCCGGATTCCATCCTTTGCCAGCGGAATCGCATAAAACCATGAGTGAAAAAGAAAACATCGTCGTCTTCGGCACCGAGGACATCCTGCGCAGCCTGTGCAATTCGGTGACCAAGGTGCTGAGCATCGCCACCCAGGGCGACATCCGCTATTCCGGCATGGTCCAGCGCATCAGCAAGACCTGCCTGAAGCCGGACATCGGCTGCTTCGTGCTGTTCGACGGCGGCTTTTCCGGCCTGGTGGTGATCAACTTCTCGGCCCAGGCGGCGATGGAGCTGTACGAGAGCTACCTGCTCAACATGGGCATGGCCAAGAGCGATCTGGCCAGCTCGCATACCTCGGACGAGGTCAGCAACGTGATGGGCGAGCTGATGAACCAGATCGTCGGCGATTTCACCGGCAAGGTGGCGCGCGAACTGCAGACGCACATCACGCAGAACCAGCCGAAGATGCTGGCCTTGAACAAGCAGGTCATGCTCAGCGTCGACACCAATCTCGACAAGCCGGAAGCCCGGCGCGTGACTTTCTACACCGGGCGCAACAACATCTTCTATCTGGAGCTGGCGATCGACCGC
Source organism: Azonexus sp. (assembly GCA_036376995.1). Taxonomy (GTDB): domain Bacteria; phylum Pseudomonadota; class Gammaproteobacteria; order Burkholderiales; family Rhodocyclaceae; genus Azonexus. The sequence goes on from DASUZG010000406.1 coordinate 3,100, forward strand.
ACCGCGTTCATCAAGCTCAACGATTTTGAGCAGCACGAGGCGCCCGATCCGGACGAACTGCTGGCCCAGGTCAATGCCGGCAGCGCGGCACCGGAGGCGGCGGCGCCGGCAGCCAGCAGCAGCGACCAGGACGAATTCCTCAAGTCGCTCGGCATGTGAGGCGGCAGGGCGGCCGCCGGCCGCTCAGGCCTCGCTGCGGATCAGCTGCAGCAATTCCTCGCCGTAGTGCTCGATCTTGGCGCTGCCCATGCCGGTGATGCCGGCTAGTAGCCCGTGGCTGACCGGCCGGGCTTCGGCCAGTTCGCGCAGCGTCTTGTCGTGCAGGATCACGTAGGCCGGCACGCCCTGTTCGCGGGCGGTGTCGGCCCGCCACTTGCGCAGCAGCTGGAACAGCGCCTCGTCGGCCGGGGCGAGATCGCTGACCACGGTCGCGCTGCTGCGCGACGACGGCGATTTGCGTTTGGCCGGCCGGCGCAGCTCGACGCGGCGCTGGCCCTTGAGCACTTCGCGGGCGGTTTCGGTCAGTTGCAGGGCGCCGTGCTCGGCCATGTCGACATGCACCAGGCCGGCCGCCGCCAACTGGCGGAAGACGCTCTTCCAGGCATGGTCGTCGAGGTCGCCGCCGACGCCAAAGGTCGGCAGCTGGTCGTGGCTCCACTGTTTGACCTTGTCGGTCGCCTTGCCGCGCAGGATGTCAGTCAGGTGCGTGACGC
>DASUZG010000407.1:0-3768 GCA_036376995.1 Azonexus sp.
TTGCCACCGATGACGAATTGCGGCTTTGCTACATCCGCTGGTAGATCGGCCCTTCGCCACCTTGCGGCGTCACCCAGGTGATGTTCTGGCTCGGGTCCTTGATGTCGCAGGTCTTGCAATGCACACAGTTCTGAGCGTTGATCTGCAGGCGCGGGTTCTGGCCATCGGCGTCGCGCAGCACTTCATAGACGCCGGCCGGACAGAAGCGCTGTTCCGGGGCGTCGTACAGCTTCAAATTCACCGAGATGGGCGCCTGCTCGTCGCGCAGTTGCAGGTGGCTGGGCTGCTCCTCCTCATGATTGGTGCAGGAAAGAAAGACCGAGGACAGGCGGTCGAAAGTCAGCACCCCGTCGGGTTTCGGATAGACGATGGGCTGGCACTCGGCGGCCGGTTTGAGCTTGGCGTGGTCGGCGCCGGCGTGGCGCAGGGTCCACGGCGCCTTGCCGCGGAAGACGAGCTGGTCGATGCCGAACATCAGGGCCCCGAGTTTCAGCCCCTTGGCCATCCACGGCTTGAAGTTGCGTGCGGCGTGCAGTTCTTCGTAGAGCCAGCTGTGCCGGAAAGCTTCCGGATAGGCTGCCAGCTCGTCCCTCTGGCGGCCCGTTACCAGCGCCGCGAAACAGGCTTCCGCCGCCAGCGCGCCGCTCTTGATGGCGCAATGCGACCCCTTGATGCGGGCGGCGTTGAGGAAGCCGGCATCGTCTCCGACCAGCACGCCACCGGGGAAAACGAGCTTGGGCAGCGACTGCAGGCCGCCGGCCGTCAGCGCCCGGGCGCCATACGAAATGCGCTTGCCGCCTTCGAGGAATTTGCGGATTTCCGGGTGCGTCTTGTAGCGCTGGAATTCCTCGAACGGCGACAGGTGAGGATTCTCGTAGCCCAGTCCGACGACGAAGCCGACCGCCACCTGGTTGTCCTCGAGGTGATAGAGAAAGCCGCCGCCGTAGGTATCCGGCTGCATCGGCCAGCCGGCGGTATGGACGACCAGGCCGGGCCGGTGGTGTTCCGGCTTGACCTCCCACAGCTCCTTGATACCGATGCCGTAGGTCTGGACATCGGCTTCGTCCCGCAGATTGAAAGTCGCTTCCAACTGCTTGCCCAGGTGGCCGCGGCAGCCTTCGGCAAAGAAGGTGTACTTGGCGACCAGTTCCATGCCCGGCTGGAAAGCCGGACCTTCGGAACCGTCCCTCAAGCGCCCCATGTCGCCGGTGGCGACGCCGCGCACCGCGCCGTTCTCGTCGAACAGCACCTCGGCGCCGGCAAAGCCGGGGTATATCTCGACGCCCAGCGCTTCGGCCTGTTCGCCCAGCCAGCGGCAGACATTGCCCAGCGAGATGACGTAGTTGCCTTCGTTATGGAGACAACCGGGCAGCGCCCAGTTCGGCACCTTGAAGCCGCTTTGCTCGTTGAGCACGAAAAAGCGGTCTTCCGTCACCGCCGCGTTGAGCGGAGCCCCCTCCTCCCGCCAGTTCGGCAGCAGCTCAGTCAGCGCCCGCGGGTCCATCACTGCGCCGGAGAGGATGTGGGCGCCGATTTCAGCGCCCTTCTCGATCAGGCAGACCGAAAGTTCCTGCGCCTGCTCGGCAGCCAGCTGCTTCAGGCGAATGGCCGCCGCCAGGCCGGCCGGACCGCCGCCGACGATGACGACATCGAATTCCATGGTTTCGCGTTGCATGCGGAAAACCTCCAAAAAAGGCGGTTTGGGAGAACCAACTCCCAAACCGTAAACACTACCGGCGGCTGGGGAAGTGCCCCTTGCCGGCAGAGCAGAGTCAAAGTTGATCGACCACCGGCGCTAGGCGCCGACCGGCATGGTCCGCAAGCGTTCGGAAACCGCGAAGCGGGCCGCCGTCATCTTGCGCACCGCCTCGACGGTGACGCCCGGCGCCGTTTCCTCCAGGATGAACTCGCCGTGACTGACGGTCAGCACAGCCATTTCGGTCACCACCATGGAAACCCGTGACTTCGCGGTCAGCGGCAACTGGCAGCGTTCCAGGATGCGCGGCTCGCCATCCTTGGTGCAATGCTCCATGGCGACGATGACTTTGCGGGCGCCATTCACCAGGTCCATCGCCCCGCCCATGCCGGGCACCATCTTGCCGGGCACCATCCAGTTGGCGAGACTGCCCTCCTCATCCACCTGCAGGCCGCCGAGCACGGTGACGTCCACATGGCCGCCGCGGATCAGGGCAAACGACGTGGCGCTGTCGAACATGGCAGCCCCCGGCACCAGGCCGCAGGGCACGCCGCCGGCATTGACGACACCGGGCATCGGCTCACCTTCGAGCGGCCCCAGGCCGAGAAAACCGTTCTCCGACTGCAGCGTGATGTTCAGCCCCCTGGGCAGGAAGCGCGGCACCATGGTCGGCAGGCCGATCCCGAGATTGACGACGTAGCCCTCCTTCAGTTCCAGCGCGACGCGGCGGGCGATGATTTCCTTGGCTTCCATGTCAGCGGCCTCCGTGGCTCAAGACGATCTTGTCGATCAATGCGGCGGGCGTCATCACCAGGTCCGGGTCGATATCGCCGACTTCGACGATCTCCTCGACTTCGGCGATGACCAGGTCGGCGGCAAAGGCGATGACCGGATTGAAATTGCGGGCGGCCCGTTCATAGACCAGGTTGCCGGCGCGATCGGCGCACTTGGCCTTGATGATCGCCACGTCGGCGCGCAGCGGCAGCTCGAGCAGGTAGTCCTTGCCGTTGACGGCCATCTTGGTCTTGCCCTCCTCGACCACCGTGCCGACCCCGGTCGGCGTCAGCACGCCGCCCAGGCCGCTGCCGCCGCAGCGGATACGCTCGATCAGCGTACCCTGCGGCACCAGTTCGACATCGAGTTCGCCGGCGATCATCTTCTTGCCGGTGGTCGGGTTGGTGCCGATGTGGGAGACGATCACCCGGCTGACTTGGCCGCTCGCCACCAGCGGACCGACACCGACCTCGGGCATGGCCGTGTCGTTGCCGATCAGAGTCAGCTTGCCGGCGCGGCATTCGCGCAGCGCGGCGACGATACCGGCCGGCGTGCCGACGCCCATGAAGCCGCCGAACATGATGGTCATGCCGTCGCGGAACATCGGACCGATGTCGGCCCATTGCACTATTTTGTTCATGTTTGCTCCTTCGGAAGATTCAGCGCTGCAGCAGCAGGCCGCCGAGAATCAGGCAGGCGAGGAAGACGGTATCGATGATCAGCATCAGCACCGGCCGCCAGCCCAGCGAAGCGAGTTGCTGGAAAGAGGTCTTGACGCCCAGCGCCGCGATGGCCACCACCAGGCACCAGCGCGACAGGCCGGACATGCCCTCGACCACCGGCTTCGGAATCCAGCCCAGGCTGTTGATCAGGATCAGGGCCGCAAAGCCGACCAGGAACATCGGCAGCAGCGGCGGCTTGGCGCCCTGCCCGCCACCCTGGCTGCGGAACAGCAGCGACAGGACGACGACCACCGGCAACAGCATGGCGACGCGCAGCAGCTTGACGAAAGTCGAGGTGTCGCCGACTTCCGGCGAAATCAGGTAGCCGGCGGCGACGACCTGGGCGACATCATGGATGGTGCCGCCGATGAACACCGCCGAGGCGCTGGGATCGAGTTCGAGCAAGCGGGCGATGCTCGGATAGGCGATCATCGCCACGGTGGACAGCGCAGTAACGCCGACCACCGTAAACAGCGTGAAGCGCTGGTTTTCCTCGTTCTTCGGCAGCACCGCCGAGATCGCCAGGGCCGCCGAGGCACCGCAGATGGCCACGGCACCGCCGGTCAGCACGCCCTC
>DASUZG010000408.1:0-5364 GCA_036376995.1 Azonexus sp.
AACCCGACAACACTCGGCGACACCCCTACCGACCATGCCGCACCCACCCCGACAAGCATTCATAAAATGACACAAGGGTGATGACAACGATATAGTTGCAGCTCGATTCAGCCTGGCGAATGGCGAAATCCACCGTTGCCCGCACCGCAGTTTTCTCAATCAACTCAAGGGAGTAGTCATGCGTCACACCGTTCTTGTCGCCCTGCTGTCCGCCACCCTGCCCGCGTTCGCGCAATCGTCGCTGACCGCCGACTGGCAATGGAAGGCAGCCCACCGTTGCAACAACACCTCGCCTGCACTGACGATTTCCGGCATTCCGGAAGGCACCAAGTCGCTGGCCGTGAAGATGAACGACCTCGATTTCCGCAACAAGGATCATGGCGGCGGCACGGTGGCGCATGGTGGCGAAGCGGTTGCGGAAATCCCCGAAGGCGCCCTGACCGCCGATTACCTCGGTCCCTGCCCGGCCAACTTCGCCAGTTTCGGCCACAGCTACCAGATCACCGTGCGCGCCCTGGCCGCCGACGGCAGCGAACTCGCCCGGAGCGTCAAGGCAAAGGATTTTTCCGCCAGCACGGCCAAGTAAGGGCGATTCTTAGCCGGCCCCCTCGGGGCGGCGGCAACCAGCCGCCCCGGTGTTCTGCCCGGATTGCAGCATCACGGAGCCCTCATGAAACGGGGCTAACACCCCGCCATTCCATGCCATCGGCACAATTTGATTCGTGTCATGAAGCACGCCGAAATACCATAGTAAATTGCTCAACTATTATGGTTTGCCACGAAGGAAATACGATGTTTGGAACGAAGACCCGCCAGGAATTGGCCGCCGCCGAGGCCGAGAATGCCGTGCTCAAGGCGCGTGCCGCGGCGCTGCAGGAGGAGCTGGCAAGCGCCCGGCAGCAGTTGGCCGAGGCCGAACAACGGCAGCAGCAATTGCAGCAGCGGCAGGCGCTGCTCGACGGCGTGGTCGCCAATATTCCCCGCTTCGGCGAATCGCTGGCCGGCATTCGTCAGTCGTTCTCCGGGCTGTCCGGACAGTTGAACGCCGATTCGGCGGCGGCGCGCACGGCGGCCAGCGAGTCGGACGCCAACCGCGCCGCCTTCGCGCAGATCGCCGACAACCTGCACGGGATGTTCGAGCGCATCAGCGCCGCCGGCGACAGTGTCGAGGACCTGTCGCGGCGGGCCGGCGAGATCGGCGGCATCGTCCAGTTGATCCGCGAGATCGCCGAGCAGACCAACCTGCTGGCGCTCAATGCCGCCATCGAGGCGGCGCGGGCCGGCGAAGCCGGGCGCGGCTTCGCGGTGGTGGCCGACGAAGTGCGCAAGCTGGCCGAGCGGACGGCCAAGGCGACCAAGGAAATCGGCGGCCTGGTCACCGGCATCCAGCAGGAGACCAGCCAGGCCAAGGCGGTGATGGACGTCGGCGCCGGCAGCGCCGCCCGCCAGAGCGGCGAGAGCGAGGCGGCGATGCGCAGCATGGAGCGCCTGCTCGGCCTGTCGCAGCAGATGCAGGACGGCATCGCCAACTCGTCGATGCTGGCCAATGCCGAACTGGCCAACATCGAGGAATTGACGCTGAAGCTGGAGGTGTACAAGGTGCTGCTCGGCCTCTCCGACCTGCAGCCCGGCGATCTGCCCGACGAAACCGAATGCCGCCTCGGCCGCTGGTACTACGAAGGCGAAGGCCGCGCCGCGTTGTCGCGCCTGCCCGGCTACCGCGAGATGGAAGCGCCGCACAAGGCGGTGCACGACGAAGCCCGCCGGGCGGTGGAGCGCTACCGCAACGGCGACATCGCCGGCGCCCTGGCCGCCCTGACCCGCATGGAAGAAGCCAACCTGACGGTGATGTCCGGCATGGAGCGCATTCTGCAGCACGGCCAGGCAACGGACCGCGCCTGACGGCCTGGCCGTAAAACCGCGCTGCCGGGTGCCCGGCAGCGCTGCCCGCAAGGCCCTGGGAGGCGGCCCGGAAATGGCATCCGGCGACAAAGCGCCGGCCAGACATCCAAGCCGGATTTACCGTATATCCGTCCCGTATTGAGCTGCGGACAATCAGCACATCGCCAGGCGAATCCTCATGCCTTTTGTAGCTGATTGTTTTTCTCGCCACCCCGAACCAATCCTAGCCTGAATGTCTAAACAATATAAAAATAGCGCGCAACCGGTATTTATACCGGTAAACACGTAATTCAGATTGTTTCAATTCCAAGTTGGATGCGTTTTCTGAGGAGATAACCATGAAAAACCATCGTTACATGAAATCGCTTTATTGGAGTTTTTTTGTTGGGCTTGGTATTTCTGCAACAGCTACCCATGTACAGGCTGCGGATATTGGCATGGCCGTACTGACAGATTCGCACGCATACTCCCAGCCCAAATCGTCAACGGAAAGTTCCAGAAAAACTGCCATTGCCGTGAAAGGTGCCCAGGGACCTATCCGTACGGAAACTTTCAGCGATCAAAAACCGAAAGTTGACAGCGAAATGGTACGCCGTGATTTGGAAGCACAGCGGTACCCGATGGCCAACAACGTCGGCATTCCTTGATTTTCTAGTGGCTTTGCCAAACAAACAGTTTTTTTGAAAACTAGTTCATGATTTGTCAGTGGCTTGGTCTGGCCGGTGGAGTTCATCCCGCTGGCCGAGGGGTAGCCAGCGCCGTCGTCACCCGGGTCCGCCGCCTCGGCCTGTCGCTCGTCGCCGAAGGCGTCGAGACCGAAGCCCAGCGGGCATTCCTGGCCTCTATCGGCTGCGTCTGCTACAGGGCTTCCTGTTCGTCCGGCCGTTCCGTCGGCCGCAGTTCGTGGTCTGGCTGACACAGCGACGCGATCGGCCTCAGTAGCGCCGGAGAGGCTCGATAGAGCCGGGGGCCTAGGCGGTACTCGCGGATGAATAGTCGTGCACCACGATGCCTTCCGATCGCGCGACTTTCTCCCGTTCCCAGGGTTTTTCCCGCAACGCCAATTGCGTGTCGGCAAGCCCTGCGGCCCAGCGTTCGGCGACCCGACCGGCGGTGAATTCGATGTCCTTGTTGTGGTCCTCGCCGGGCAGGCGCGGCACCTGCAGGTAGACGAGATGAAAGACGCTGCCACAGCCCAGGCGAGCGAGATCGCGCAAGGGCGATTGCGGTTCCGTTTTGGCCAGCTCATAGCTGAGCAGATTGACCGCATGGCGCAGCTGATGAAGTTCCTGTTCGATCGCAATCAACGACTCCGCCCGGCTCAAGTACTGAATTTCCTTGCTGCGCCGCAGGACATCGCTCAATGTTTGCGGCGGCTGATCGGTTTGCTGCCACAACATCGCGAACAGGCACAACGAGTGGATGCGCGGCTGGTGCAGTATCCAATCCAGCGGCGTGTTCGAGTAGAGACCGCCATCCCAATACAGGCGGCCATCGATCAGTACCGGCGGAAAGGCCGGTGGCAGCGCGCCGCTGGCGAGGATGTGCTCGATTCCCAGGCGACAATGGTGCGAATCGAAATAACGGATTTGTGCACTCTCGACATCGACCGCGCCGATCGAGAGGCGCACCGGCGAGTCGGCGAGGTAAGCAAAATCGACGAGTTCGAGCAACGTTTCGCGTAGCGGGGCGACATCGTAGAAACTGGCATCGGTCGGGGCGCTGGCCAGACCGAAGGCGAAGGCGGCGCTGGTTCGAGGCTGGAAGAAGCCGGGCAGGCCGAAGGCCATCGTGTGCAGGTTGCGCAGCATGCTGCCCAAGCTGTCACCCCACATCTGGCCGGCCTCGTCGGACAGCGACCAGCCGGCAGCCAAGCCAGTCTCCGGTCGGGCCATGCGATGCCAGAACGCCCGGAGCCGTTCGAGGCGTTTTTCCGGCGGATTGCCGGCAATCAAGGCGGCATTGATCGCCCCGATCGAGGTGCCGACGACCCAATCCGGCTGCCGGCCGCTGGCCTCGAATGCCTCGAAGACGCCGGCCTGGTAGGCGCCGAGCGCCCCACCGCCCTGGAAGACGAGGATGCTGCGTTGCGGTTCGATAATGCGGGCGGTCTGGTGGGCTGCGGGCATGGCGCTCTCCCCTGGTAACGGCACGACAATACGGAGGCAATGTCTTCAAACTTGCTGGCGGCAGCAAAACTGCCAGGCCGCCGCGAAAAACCCTGTCCCTGCAGGCAAGCAATGTTCCCGATGCTGGCTACCAGCGCAGCAGCGTATTCCCGAGCAAGGCGCCGATACTGGCCGGAATGAGCATGCCCAACAGGTACCAGAAGCCGATGAATGGCGCACTCATTTCCGGGCAGTGCAGGCAATAGACGGCGGCGGCAACGGCGCCGGAAAGCAGACCGGCGGCGAAGCCGGCCAGCCGCAGCCGGGTCGGTGCCAGGTTCTTCATGGCGCGCATCACCGCGGCAAATACCGGGATGGAGAGCATGGCGATCAACAAGGGGCAGGTTTTCCAGGTTTCGCCAAAGAACAGTTTCGAGCGTTCCAATGGTTCCGCCTCGATCAGCGCAAAGGCCGCGATGCTCCAGATCCCCAGGACCGGGAGGCCAAGCACCAGCGGCACCCAGTCGGTTTTCGCGCCGGGGCGCGACAGGCGCAGTGCGGCAAACAGCCCCGCTGCGGCAAGGCAGGCGACAAACCCCACTTTGACCCAGAACATCGGCAGCAACACCGCTTGTTCGAGATCGTGGCGGATCTGCAGGAGCAGCAGCAGGAGCAGGCCAGCGCCCGCCGCGCCCCAGCCGATAGCCACCGCGTAGCGCTGGGTGGCCGGCGGCGCCTCGACCGCGACGGCACCGGTGGCCAGCAGGGTGACCAGTTCTTCTGTTTTCATAGGACGCCCCTTATCTTGGCAGCGAGGGCTTTCAAGCCGCGATGGACGCCGACCTTGATCGCCGATTCCGACATCCCGCTCAGATCGGCCGCCTCCTTGACCGACAAGCCTTCCAGCTTGGTGTGCACAATCGGCAGCCGAAGCTGATCGGGCAAATCGGCCAGCAGCTTGTTGAGATCCCGACGCGCTTCGGCAGCTTCCGAATCCGTCGTCGCAAATAGTTCCATGTCCTCGTCCAATGGCTCGTTCAACAACTCATGCGCCGCCCGCCGCCTGAGCAGATCGACCAGCTTGTAGCGGGCGATGGCTTGCACCCACGCCGACAAGGGCTGCGCAGGATCGTAGGTGTGGCGCTGGTTATGTACGGCCAGAAGCGATTCCTGCAGCAAATCCTCGACGTCGTCGGGCAAGCCGACCAGGCGCCGTCGCAGGAAGGCGCGCAGATGCGCGCTCAATTCCGTCAAAAACGTCTGATAGGCGGCGTTGTCGCCGGCAAGACTGCGTACCAGAAGTCCCCGCAGGCGATCTTCCTTGGCACGAAACCCTGCTTCTCTGTTTATTCGT
>DASUZG010000409.1:0-2545 GCA_036376995.1 Azonexus sp.
TCAGCGCCTTACCGGCGAAACCGCTGGCGCTGGCCCACAACTGCAGGGCCCAGCGGGTGCCGTCGGCGACATCGCCAGCGGCCAGGCTGACATCGGCGTTGAGATGGACGAAATCGCCATCGAGGCAGTAACCGTGATTGCAACCCAGACCGGTCGTCTCGATCGCGGCGGCGTAGTTCGTCATATGCACTGGCAGCTCCCGGATAAATTGGCCGGGCATTATAGACCGCGAATTCTTGTTTTTTTTCAGTCGCTTACCAGATATTTTCCGCACAATTGCGGTGCATGAAAAAGCCCGGGTTTTGTTACAAAGGCAACAAAACCCGGGCTTATCCTTGCATCACCGGCCGCCGCAACGGCCGGGCGGTCAGTTCGCCGCTGGCGCGGCCGGCGCAACCACCGCCTCGGCGGCCGGGGCCGGACGGGCATTGTGGTCTTCGTGCGGATGCCAGCCCATCACGACGAGCATCACCGCAAAGCCGACGACGTAGGCCAGCGCCACGTGCCAGCCGTGGCGCAGCCACTGGACCGCCGACTTGGCTTCCGGATACATGTTGGACAGCGCGACGCCGGCCGAGGAGCCGAACCACAGCATCGAGCCGCCGAAACCGACGGCGTAGGCCAGGAAGCCCCAGTCGTAGCCGCCCTGGCGCAGCGCCAGTGCGGTCAGCGGAATGTTGTCGAACACCGCCGACACGAAGCCCAGGGTCAGCGCCGACTGCCACGAGGCCTTCGGCAGTTCCTCGACCGGCATCATCGAGGCGCAGAGCACCAGCGACAGCAGGAAGATCGAACCCTTGACGGTATCCGGCAGCACTTCCCAGTCGTGGCGGCGAACCGGGATGGTCAGGATGATCGCCACCCAGACAGCGACGCCGATGAACGGGAAATGCTCGGCCATGGCCGGGAACTTGATGTTGACGACGACGTTGGTGGCCACCGCGAACACCAGCATGGTGGCGACGATGGCGATGCGTCCCCAGTCGATGTGGGTATGGGCGTGCGAATGCTTGATGATCGGCGAGTAGGCGTGCTGCTGCTTGGCACCGAAGTAGCCGATGATCAGCAGCGCGACGCCGGCGGCGACGTAGGCGTGCAACACGTCGGCCGGGCTGACGCCGTCGATCCACATCATGGTCGTCGTGGTGTCGCCGACCACCGAGCCGGAACCGCCGGCATTCGACGCGGCGACGATGGCCGCCAGGTAGCCGATGTGCACCTTGCCCTTGAACAGCTGGTGGGCCATGGCGCCGCCGATCAGTGCGGCGGCGATGTTGTCGAGGAAGCTGGAGATCACGAAGACCATCACCAGCATCACGAAGCCGCCCTTCCAGTCGTCCGGCAGGAACTTCGGCAGGATCACCGGCACGTGGCTCTTCTCGAAATGCCGGGCGAGCAGCGCGAAGCCGGTCAGCAGGCAGAAGAGGTTGCCGATGGTCACCCATTCGTGGCCGAGGTGGGCGAACAGGCCGGCCACGCCGACGCCGGTCTTGAAGCCGGTGAACAGAATCTTGTACAGGCTGATGGTGACGAGGCCGGTCAGCGCTACGTACAACGTGTAGTGGTGGAACAGCGCCACGCCGAGCAGGGTCAGCGCGAACAGGATGAAATCGACGGGAATCCCGCCCACCATGGGCAGGCTGTCGGCAGCGAAGGCCGGCAGGGGCAACAGGCAGAGCAGTGCAAGGAGGCGTGGCATGGCGTTCTCTTGGTGATTTTTGGTGGCTTCGCGCGAGCGCGCGCGGAGCGGCGCATTATCGGCAGCCGGCACCATCGATTCAAGTAGGGGTATCCCGTAATCGCAGGCCATGCCGCCTGCCGGGCCACTCAATCGTTGTCCATGTCCTTGCGCGGCACCGTCTCCGGGTCGGCGATGATGCCGCGATAGATTTCCACCCGGTCGCCCGCCTTGAGCTCGGCGTCGAGCTTGACCAGGCGGCCGAAGACGCCAACCTTCTGGGCCTCGAGATCGATGTGCGGAAACTGCTTGAGGATGCCCGAGCGGGCGATGCCCTCGGCCACGGTGGTCGCTTCCGGGACCTCGATGTTGAGCCAGACCTGCTGGCCGGGTTCGGAATAGGCGATACCAATCTGCATGCGGATTCTCCTGCGGTGATTTTGCAGAAGGACTTCGCACAAGCCATGCCAAGCCCCAGCAAGGGCGCCGGGCCCCCGATCGATGCGGCAAAGCGGGCGGGCGCACCAATAGCGTGCGGCCTGACGCATGACAAATGTCGCAAATCCGACATGGTTTCGTCGCATTTGCCCCGCAAGCCGCGCCGCGGCGGCATATCGGCCCGTTCTCCAGCAGGCGGCACGGATTCTGCTACGTACAGCGGGACGAATCCCCGAGGACCCGCCCATGTCGGCCCCCACGCATGCCCACTCCGGCCGACCGGCCGCCCCCGAAGCCGAACTGCCGGTCGAGGCCTACCGCCAGGCGGTAGACCAGGCCGACCTGGCCATTTCGATCACCGACGCCAAGGCCAACATCCTGTTCGCCAACGAGGCCTTCAGCCGCGTCACCGGCTACCCGCGCGACGAG
>DASUZG010000410.1:0-2679 GCA_036376995.1 Azonexus sp.
CGACGGCCGACGGCGGGCGCTGGGTCGATGCCCGCGAGACCGACGACAGCGCCGCCGCGCGCTGGCAACAATAAAAAAGGGGCGCCGCGGCGCCCCTTGTCTTTGGCGGATGGTCTTGCTCAGGTCTTGAACTGCGCCACAGTCTGGTGCAGCGAGGCCGACAGGCTGTGCAGCTGGCGTGCGGCATCGGCCGTGTGGCGAACGGCGACGGCGCTCTGCTCGGACATCTGGGCGATGGTTTCCAGCTGGTGGGCGATCTGGTTGCTGGCCGTGCTCTGCTCGCGAATCGAGTCGGAGATGCCGTTGACCACGTGGGTGACGCGCTCGGCGCCATCGCGGATGCGGTTGATCGAATCGCCGGCCTGATTGGCCAGTTCGACGCCGTTGCCGACCTGCTCGACGCCGGCCTGCATGCTGGAAACCGCGCTGCGCGTGCCGCTCTGGATTTTCTCGACCATGGCGCCGATCTCGGTGGTGGACAGGCTGGTCCGCTCGGCCAGCTTGCGCACCTCGTCGGCGACCACGGCGAAGCCACGGCCCTGTTCGCCGGCCCGCGCCGCCTCGATGGCGGCATTCAGCGCCAGCAGGTTGGTCTGGTCGGCGATTTCGCGGATGGTCTTGACGATCGAGGTGATCTGGTCGGATTGCCGGCCGAGATCCTCAACGATGGTCGACGAGGCCTGCACGGCTTCGGAAATCTTGCGCATCTCGCTGGCCGCGTTGTGGATCACGGTCGCCCCTTCGTGCGAGATGGCGCCGGCCTCCTGCGAAATGCCGTGGGCTTCGCCGGCGTTTTCCTTGACCTGGTCGATGCTGACCGACATTTCCTCGACCGAGGCCGCCATCGACGCGGCTGCGTCGCTCTGCTGGCGGGCACGGTCGGCCACCGCTTCGGAAGCCTGCAGCAGCTCGTCGGCGGCCGTCGCGACCTGCTCGGCATTGGCCACCACGCTGCTGATCATCTGGCGCAGCGTTTCCTGCATGCTCTGGATATTGACCAGCAGGCTGTCCTTGTCGCCGGCGCGCACCGCTACCGGCGTCGCCAGGTCGCCGGCGGCGATGCGGCGGGTGATGGCCGAGGCGATTTCCGGATCGCCGCCCAGCGTGCCGATGATGTTGCGCGACACCAGCAGCAGCGAAATGGCGATGAAGCCACCGATGCCCAGGCCCCACAGCAACAGTTTCAGCGCGTCCTGGCGGAAGCGGGCGTCGACGTCGTCGACATAGATGCCGGAGCCGACGACCCAGCCCCAGGGCTGGAAGCCCATCACGTAGGAGATTTTCGGCACGCCGTCCTCGGCGCCCGGCTTCGGCCACAGGTAATCGACGAAGCCCGCGCCCTTGCTCTTGACCACGTCGTTGAATTCGCGGAACAGGAACTTGCCGTTCTTGTCCTTCAGCTGGTCGAGCTTCTTGCCTTCGAGATCCGGGCGGATCGGATGCATGACCATCAGGTCGTTGAGGTCGTTGATCCAGAAATACTCGATCTTGTCGTAGCGCACGGCACGAATCGCTTCGGCGGCAGCTTTCTTCGCATCATCCAGGGTGATCCGGCCGGCCTTGGCCTCGGCCTCGAAGTGGGCGATGGTGGCATGCATGGTTTCCACCAGATTGCGCACCTTGTTCTGCCGGTCTTCCATCATGCGCTGCTTGCCATCGGCCAGCAGTACGGCAAACAGCACGATCAGCGCGCCGATGGTAGCCAGGGTCATCGCGGTCAGCTTGCCGCGCAGGGTCATTTTCGAGCCATTCATTTTTTTTCCTCCCTCTTGCTGCCGCATACGGCAATCAGGCAGCAGGGTACCTGTATTTTCCTTGTTGTAATAGTGGTTTTGTTGATTTCAGACATGTTTGGCAAATTGCCCGCGAAGTGGCATTTTCATGGGCCAGGGTGCTGGAATATTTGCCGCCGACGGTTGAAATTTCGCCACCCGGTCCGCATCTGCCGGGTATCCGAATTTCGCCCGTGAAGGATCGACCATGCGACTCGACAAGTTCACCACCAAATTCCAGCAGGCCCTGTCCGACGCCCAGAGTCTGGCCGTCGGTGGCGACCAGCAGTTCATCGAACCGCAGCACCTGCTGCTGGCACTGATCAACCAGGAGGATGGCGGCACCGGTTCGCTGCTGGCCCGCGCCGGCGTTACCGTGCCCGGCCTGCGCAACGATCTCGAAAGCGCCGTCAAGCGCCTGCCGCAGGTCTCCGGCCACGGTGGCGACGTTTCCATCGGCCGCGACCTGACCAACCTGCTCAATCTGACCGACAAGGAAGCGCAGAAGCGCGGCGACCAGTTCATTGCCAGCGAGATGTTCCTGCTGGCGCTGTCCGACGACAAGAATGAAACCGGCCGCCTGGCCCGCCAGCACGGCCTCTCCCGCCCGGCGCTGGAAGCCGCGATCATGGCCGTGCGCGGAGGCCAGGGCGTCGACAGCCAGGAAGCCGAAGGCCAGCGCGAGGCGCTGAAGAAATACTGCATCGACCTGACCGAGCGCGCGGCGCAGGGCAAGCTCGACCCGGTGATCGGCCGCGACGACGAGATCCGCCGGGCGATCCAGATCCTGCAGCGGCGGACCAAGAACAACCCGGTGCTGATCGGCGAGCCGGGCGTCGGCAAGACGGCCATCGTCGAAGGCCTGGCCCAGCGCATCATCAACGACGAGGTGCCGGAAACGCTGAAG
>DASUZG010000411.1:0-5210 GCA_036376995.1 Azonexus sp.
GCAGGCCACCGAGGCGATCAAGATCCTGCTCGGCATCGGCGAGCCGCTGGTCGGCCGGCTGCTGTGCTACGACGCCTTGCCCGGCCGCTTCAGCGAATATTCGCTGCATTACGATCCGCTGTGCGCCTATTGCGGCGATCACGGCGCCTTCCCCGGTTACGTCGATTACGCCGCCTTCTGCCGGGCGGCGGCCTGAGCGCCCCGGCGGCGCGGACAAAAAAACGCCCCGGCCGGCACGCGGGCGACGGGGCGCGGAGAGAGCGGCAAGCCGCTCGGCAGGTTTCTCGGCAGGTTTATTTCGCCGGTTCGCTCGGCGCGGCCGGAGATGGGGCGCTGCCCGCCGGCGGCTGCGGTGCCGGTGCGGGTTCGGGGGCCGGCGGGGTGGTGGCGGGCGGGGTGGTGGCGGGCGGGGTGGTGGCGGGCGGGGTGGTGGCCGGGGGCGCCGGGGTCACTGCCTGTTTTTCCGGAACCGGCGCGGCCGGCTCCTTGGCGCGGTCGCAGGCCGCCAGGGCGAGCAGGGCGGCGAAAAGGGCGGAGGTGCGGGCAGGGGTGCGGGAAGTGGTGCGCATGATCGGTACTCCTTGATGATTGCTGATACGGAGGCGCCCGGCGCGGCGCCGGGCTCGCCTCCCGGGGGTGGCCTCAGGCCGGCGACTTGGCCGTGTCGAGGCGGCGGTTCCTGTCCTGCAGGGCCTTCAGCAGCCCGGCGATGCCGCCCTTGTCCACTTCAGTGGCGAAGCTGCTGCGGTAGTTGGTGACCAGGCTGATGTCGGCGATGACCACGTCGAACACCTTCCAGCCGTCGCCGCCGCGGGCCAGGCTGTAGTTGAGCGAGATCGGCTTGCTGCCCGGGCGCTCGATCTGGCTGCGCACGGTGACTTCGTCGCCGCTGCCCTTGGGCGAAGGCTTGAAGCTCACCGTCTGGTCGCGGTAGGCGGTCAGCGAATTGGCGTAGGTATTGATCAGCAGGGTGCGGAATTCGCCGGTCAGTGCCTGGCGCTGGCCGGCGTCGGCCTGCTGCCACGCCCGGCCGACGGCCAGGCTGGTCATCCGGGCGAAGTCGAAATGCGGGGCGACCTTGGTTTCGATCAGGCTGATCGCCTTTTGCCGGTTGCCGGCCTGGATGCCCTTGTCTTCGCGCAGGATGTTCAGCACTTCGGTGGTGACATTCTTGACCAGTTCGTCAGGGCTGCCGCTGTCGGCGCGGACGAAGCCCGGCAACAGCAGCAACAGCAGCAGCCACAACAGATGTTTGCGCAGCATGATGGCCTCCTTGGCAAAGGGTGCCCGCCGTTGTCGGGGCAGGAGATCCGGCGCCGCAGGGGCGCCGCCGGCGGGCACCCGATTCCATGCTAGCGGCGGTGCCGGCCGCCTGCCGTCGGACGGCGCCGATTGCCGTGTAGGACGAATCCGATATCGCCGCTGCCCGCCCGGTGCCTGAACTCCGGGCCCGGCCGCGGAGTCAGACGGACACGCCATACGCCCACGGGGGGTGCCATGCTCCGAGTCGCCATCGTCGATGACCACGAGATCGTCCGCGCCGGCCTGCGCGAAATGCTGGCCGACGAGTTCGGCATCGCCATCGCCTTCGAGGCGGCTTCCGGCGAGGCGGCGCTGGCCAGCCTGCGCGAAGTGCCGTGCGATGTGCTGCTGCTCGACCTGGCGCTGCCCGGGCAGAACGGCATCGACCTGCTGCGCACGCTGCGCCAGCGCCATCCCGAGGTGCATGTGCTGGTCCTGACCGGCTATCCCGAGGAACGCTATGCGCTGGCGATGATCCGCCACGGGGCCGACGGCTACCTGTGCAAGGAATGCAGCCGCGACGAACTGCTGCAGGGGGTACGCACGGTGGCCCAGGGGCGCCGCTACCTGTCGCCGCACATGACCGAGGTGCTGGCCGCCGAACTGCTGGGCGGCGGCCAGCCGCCCCACCAGCAGCTGTCCGAACGCGAACTGCAGGTTTTCCTGCGCCTGGCGCGCGGCCAGTCGGTGTCGGAAATCGGCGAAATCCTGCATCTCAGCGTCAAGACGGTCAGCACCTACCGCTCGCGGCTGCTGGAAAAGCTCGGCGTGGCGAGCAATGCCGAGCTGGCCGCCTACGCGCTGCGCAACGGCCTCTTGGCCGACTGAAATGAGGGGGCCATGCTGCAGCCCGCGCCGTCTCCGCTGCTCAAGGTCGTCCTGATCGAGGATTCCCTGCTGGTGCGCCAGACCATGGGCGCCGTGCTCGGCGAACTGGCCGGCCTGGAAGTGGTCGGCGGGGCGGCCGACGAAGCGGCGGCGCTCGACCTGCTGCAGCGCCAGCGCCCCGACCTGGCCATCGTCGACCTGCAGCTGCGCAGCGGCAGCGGCCTCGGCGTGCTCCAGGCCCTGGCCCGCGACCCGGCCCGCTTCGGCCATCCGCGGGCGGTGGTCTTTTCCCACCACAATTACGCCGTGCTGCGCGAGCGCTGCCTGGCGCTCGGCGTCGAGCGCTTCTTCGACAAGGCGACGCAGATGGGCGACCTGCTCGCCTACGTCAGGCAGGCCGTGCTGTCCTGAATTGCCGCGGCGGGGGCCGGGCCGAGGGCGGCGCGCGGGAAGCGGGCGCTGATCCGGGTGCCGGCGCCGGGGGCGCTGGCCAGCGTGAATTCGCCGGCATACATCTGGACGCGGTGCTTCATGCCGGCCAGGCCGTGGTGCTGGCCGCGCACCCAGCCGCTATGGAAGCCCTTGCCGTCGTCGGCGATCTCCAGCTCCAGCCCGGCGTCGTCGGCACGCAGCGCGAGCCGCACCTGGCGCGCCTGGGCGTGCCGGCGGATGTTGGTCAGCGCTTCCTGGGCAATGCGGAACAGCGCCAGCGCCGGTTCCGGGGCAAGGTCGATGTCCTCGTCGGGCAGGTCGAGGATCACCGTCTGGCCGCTGCCGCGCGCGAAATCCTCGCCGAGGGCGCGCAGGGTGCTGACCAGGCCGAGCATTTCCAGCAGCGGCGGGCGCAGGTCGTCGATGATCCGCCGCTTCAAGGCGATGCCGCTGTCGAGCAGGTGTTCCAGGCGGGCCAGCCGCTCGGCGCAGGGGGCCAGCGCGGCGGCGTCGAGCTTGCGGGCGATCCAGCCGGTTTCCATCTTGGCCGCGGTCAGCAGGGCGCCCAGTTCGTCGTGCAGTTCGCGCGCCAGCCGCGCCTTCTCGGCTTCGCGGGCATTGGTCAGGTAGCTGGCGAGATCGCTCAGCTCGTCGGTGCGCTCGCGCACCAGCGCGTCGAGCTGGCGGTTTTCGCTGCGCAGCAGGCCGGCCAGCTGCTCGCGCAGCGTGAACTGGCGTTCGAGGACGAAGAACAGGAACAGCATCAGGGCCAGGGCACCGAGGGCCAGCGTGGCGACCATCCAGCGGCTGCGCTCGACATGCTGCGTCGAGCGCGCGAACGAATCGTCGCCGATCGCCGCCAGCCGGGTTTTCAGTCCGAGAATGCGGCCGCGGATGCGGTCGGTGTAGCGCTTGCTCTGGTTCAGCGCCTCGTCGCTGGCCTGCCCCGCGGCGGCCGCCTGCTGCAGGCTGCGCAGCTTGATCGCCACCATTCCGGCGAGGTCGGACAGCGCCTCGTCGTTGTCCGGGCCGTGCAGGTCGCGGTGGATGTCCTCGACGGTGGCATTGATGGTCGTCAGGCTCTGTTCGTACGGCTCGAGATGGGCGCGGTTGCCGCTCAGCAGGTAGCCGCGCACGGCATTCTCGGCATCCATCAGCTGGATCAGCAGGCTGTCCAGGTGTTCGACACGGGCCGCCTGCTGGCGCAGTTCGTCGAGCGCCCGCAGGCTGGCCGTGGCCTGCCACTGGCTGGAACCGAGCAGCAGCAGCACGCACAGGCCGCCGAGGGCGAGCAGCAGCTGGTGCCACTGGCGGGCGAAGCGCCCGGCACGCGGCGGCGAAGGCGGGGGATAAGTGGCTTGCATGATCGTACCTCCTGCCCGGCGCGGGCTGGCCGGACGTGCAGGGATCGTCCTACAGGGGTTTCAGCCAAGTCTGACAGCGCGTCGGCAAGGCCGTTCCTAGGATGAGGATGCGCCCGGCAACAGCCTGTCGGGCCATTTCCGACAACCGAAACCGTGAACAAGCGCTTGCGCTAGCGGCCTTCCGGCCGCGGAAAGGAAGCATCATGCTGAAGTCCAGAAGCAGTCTCGCCGCGCTCTGCCTGGTGGCGCTGGTTGCCGCCTGCGGCGGTAGTCCGAGCAAGGAAAGCACCGGCGAATACATCGATGATTCGGTGATCACCACCAAGGTCAAGAGCGCCTTCGTCCAGGACAAGCTGGTCGATGCGCACGAGGTCAAGGTCGATACGTTCAAGGGCAACGTCCAGCTCTCGGGCTTCGTCGATAGCCAGAGCGAAATCGAACGGGCGGCGCAGATCGCCGGCAAGGTGCCCGGCGTCCGCTCGGTGCGCAACGACCTGCGGCTGAAGCCGCGTTGACGGCTTAGCCGGCCGGCCGGACAAGCTCCAGCAGATCGAGCCAGAGCAGGCCCAGCCATTCGTGCAGGGCGTACTGCGAGTCATGCAGCGCGCCGGCCTGCGGCAGCCATTCCAGCGGATGCTGCGGCCAGCCGTGGCGGACGCCCAGTTCGGTCGGCGCCGCTACCACTTCCAGCCCGGCCGCCGTAAACAGGCGCCGGGCGCGCGGCATGTGGAAGGCCTGGGTGACCAGCACGATGCGGCGGATGCCGGCGGCGCGCAGCAGTTCCGCCGAGCGCGCGGCATTGTCCGCGGTGTCGGCCGAACGGCTTTCGCGCCAGCGCACCGGCGCGTGGACTTCGCGTTCCAGCACCTCGCCGATGACGTCGGCTTCCGAACGCTGGGCGTTCGGCGGCCGGCCGCCGCTGACCAGCACGGGCAACTGGTGGCGCACGGCCACCATGGCGCCGTAGCGGGCGCGGACCAGGCTGCGCTGGCTGAGCGTCTCGCCGCCGTATTCGATGGCGTCGGTATTGAGGCCGCTGCCGAGAATGACGATGGCGCCGGCTCCCTGCGGATCGGTGAAGGGCGGGCCGGCCCGCCGTTCCAGCGTGCCGGTCAGCCAGCCGGAGATCGGCGGCAGGCTGGGCGCCAGCAACAGCAGCGCGCCCGCCGCGGCCGCCGCGAACGCCCAGCGCCGGCGCCGGTACAGGCCGGCCAGCCCGAACAGCAGCAGCCCGTTGGCGGGCGGCAGCAGCAGCGTGGCGAGCAGGTTTTTCAGGAACCAGGC
>DASUZG010000412.1:0-4161 GCA_036376995.1 Azonexus sp.
CGACCTCGCCGGCAGCCTCGGCCGCTTCATCGCCTACCGCACGCAGATGGACCAGGCGCGCAAGCGGGTGGTCTCGGCCGCCATCTACCCGGCGCTGCTGCTCGGCGTCGGCGGCCTGGTCGTGGTCTTCCTGATGACCTACGTGGTGCCGCGCTTTTCCCGCATCTACGAGGAATTCGGCAGCAACCTGCCGCTGATGTCGCGCCTGCTGATGCAGTGGGGCGGCCTGCTCGACGCCTACGGCTTCGAGATCCTGCTCGGCCTCACCTTCCTGGCGATGCTGGCCACCTACCTGATCCGCCAGACCCGCCACCGCCAGGGCGTGCTCCATTCGCTGCTCGGCCATCCGTGGCTGCGCGGCCTGCGCAGCCGCTTCCGCACCTATGCCCTGGCCCGCTTCTTCCGCACCCTGGGCCTCTTGCAGCGCGAGGGCATCCCGATCACCACGGCCCTCGGCCTGGCCCGCGAACTGCTGGACGAGGACGGCCGGGTGGCGCTCGACCATGTCGTGCTCGACATCCGGGCCGGCGTCGCGCTGTCGGCGGCGATGGAAAGGCACGACCTGGCGCCGCCGGTGGCCGCCGAACTGCTCAAGGTCGGCGAGAAGACCGGCGGGGTCGGCGAACGGATGATCCGCATCGCCGATTTCTACGACGAGGAGATCGCCCGCTGGAGCGAGTGGTTCCTCAAGCTGTTCGAGCCGCTGCTGATGCTGACCATCGGCCTGTTCATCGCCTTCATCGTGGTCCTGCTCTACCTGCCGATCTTCGAGCTGGCCGGGAGCCTGTGATGGTCGAACGCCAGCCCGAGCTCGACCGCGAGCAGCTGGCGGCGCTGCCGCCGGCCTTCGACATGCTGCCCTACGCCGAGGCGCAGGCGCACCAGTGCCTGGCCGTGCATGACGGCGGCCGCCTGCTGCTGATCGCCGACCGCGCCACGGCGCCGCTGCTGCTGCCGTGGGCCGACGCCTACCTGATGCGCCCGTTCACGCTGGCCTTCGCCGCCGCCGCCGACATCGCCGCGGTGCTCGCCGGGCACGGCGAGGGCATGCTGGCCATGGACGCCCTGCCCGCCGCCGCGCCCGTCGACACGACGCCGGGCGAAGGCGTCGAGTCGCTGAGCCTGGACAGCATCCACAGCCAGGCCAGCGCCATCGTCCGGCTGACCAATTCGACGCTGTACGACGCCTACAAGGCCGGCGCCAGCGACATCCACCTCGAATCCTCCGGCGAGGGCCTGCGCGTCAAGTACCGGCTCGACGGCGTGCTCTCGCTGATCGCCGAACCGCTCGGCGTGCAGACCGCCGAGCAGGTCATCTCGCGCATCAAGGTCATGGCCGAGCTCGACATCTCCGAGCGCCGGGTGCCGCAGGACGGCCGCTTCAAGGTGCGCATCAACCACCGCGAGATCGATTTCCGCGTTTCGGTGATGCCCAGCATCCACGGCGAGGACGCCGTGCTGCGCATCCTCGACAAGAGCGCGCTGACCGACCAGATGAGCAGCCTGACGCTGGACGCCCTCGGCTTCCGGCCGTCGATGATGCGCCAGGTCCGCCGCCTGGCCCGCGAGCCCTACGGCATGTTCCTGGTCACCGGGCCGACCGGCAGCGGCAAGACGACGACGCTGTACGCGCTGATCAGCGAGGTCAACACCGGCCAGGACAAGATCATCACCATCGAGGACCCGGTCGAATACCAGCTGCCCGACGTGCTGCAGATCCCGGTCAACGAGAAGAAGGGCCTGACCTTCGCCAAGGGCCTGCGCTCGATCCTGCGCCACGACCCGGACAAGATCCTGGTCGGCGAGATCCGCGACGCCGAGACGGCGCAGATCGCCATCCAGTCGGCGCTGACCGGCCACCTGGTGTTCTCGACCGTGCACGCCAACAACGCCTTCGATGTGATCAGCCGCTTCCGCCACATGGCGGTGGCACCGCAGAGCTTCGCCTCGGCCATCAACGGCATCCTGGCCCAGCGCCTGGTCCGCCTCAACTGCCCGCAGTGCAGCGTGGAAACCCGCCCCGACGCCGGGCTGATCGCCGACTCCGGGCTGGCCGACAGCGATCTTTCGGGCTTCGACTTCCGCCAGGGCGGCGGCTGCCCGCACTGCCGGGGCAGCGGCTACAAGGGGCGGCAGGCGGTGGTCGAACTGCTGCGCCTGGACGACGAGATACGCGAGCTGATCGTCGCCGAGGCGCCGCTGCGCCGCCTGCGCGAGGAAGCGGCGCGCTGCGGCATGCGCGACATCCGGGCGGCGGCGCTCGATCTCGTCCGCGACGGCCTGTCGACACTGGAGGAAGTCAATCGTGTCACCTTTGTCGCGTGAGCGCCTCCTCGTCGGCCTCGCGCCCGAGCGCCTGGGCGCCGTCCGCCTCGGCTTCTGGCGCCGCCGCCAGCACCTCGGCGAGCAGGCGCTGGCCCTCGCCCCGCCCGCTGCCGGCGCGCCCTGGGCCAGCGGCATCGAAACCCTCGAACTGCTGCTCGACGATCCGGCCTGGCGCTCGCGCACCTTGAGCGTCGCACTGTCCAGCCATTACGTGCGCTACGCCGTGCTGCCGCGCGGCAGGCACCTGGCGCTGCCCGAGCAGACCGAACTGGCGCAGGTCGTCTTCCGCAAGCTGTTCGGCGAACTGGCCAGCGACTGGGAATGCCGCATCAGTCCCGGCGACGGTGAAACGACGGTGGCCAGCGCCGTGCCCACCGCCCTGCTCGACGCCCTGCGCGCCGCCTGCCAGGGACGGGTCACGCTGCATTCGGTGCAGCCCGGGCTGATGAGCATCTTCAACCGGGTGCGGGCCGGCATCGGCCGCCACGACGGCACGCTGGCCGTGGTCGAGGCCGGGCGCATCACCCTGGCCGCGCTCGCCGCCGGCGCCTGGCAGACGGTGACCAGCCGGGCCTGGGAGCCCGAGGCGCTGCCGGCCCTGCTGGCCGAACTGGGCGAACTGTCCGCGCGCCCGGCCGGCGGCCGGCTGTGGCTGTGCGACCTGAGCGGCCGGGCGGCGGCGCCGGCAGCGCCGGCCTGGCAGGTCGAGCGGCTGTTCGCCGGGCAGCGGGCCGGCCTGCTCAGCTGGGGGCTGGCCTGATGGCGGACATGGCAGCGCTGCACCTCGATTACCAGCGCCCGCCGCCGGGCCGCCAGTTGCCCGGGATCGTGCTGCTGGCCGCCAGCCTGGCGTTGTGCGCCGCCCTGCTGCAGCAGTCGGCCGGCCTGGCGCGCGACACCGAGATTGCCGAAGCGCGGCTCGCCGAGGTGCGCCGGGCCGCCGCGGCCGCCCGGCAAAGCGCCGCCAGCCCGGCGCCGGCGCCGCCGGCTTCGGCCTCGGCGGCACGCTGGGAAGCGCTGTTCGTCGCGCTCGAAGGCGCCGCCGACGAGACGGTGACGCTGCTCGCGCTGGCCCCGGGCGAGCGCGAAACGGTGCTCACCGGCGAAGCCCGCGACCTGCCGGCGGCGCTCGACTACGCGCAGCGCCTGCAAGCGGCCCCGGCCTTCGCCGGCGCCCACCTGGCCAAGTATGAAGTGGTCCGCGAACATCCCCGGCAGCCGGTGCGCTTCACGGTGCTGGCCGGCGGCCGGGAGAGCCCGCCATGAGGCTGCCGGCACTCGACCGGCTGGGCCGGCCCGGCATCGTCGGCATCGGCCTGCTGCTGTTCTGCGCCTCCTACTACAGCGGCAACCTCGCACCCGGGCAGGAGGAACTGGCCCGCCTCGAAAACCAGGCGCAGCAGCTCGCCGCGACGGCCCGGCCGGGCACGGCGCCGCCGCCGGCCGGCCGCACGCTGCCGGCCTTCGGCGAAGCCACCGCGGCGCTCAAGGCGCTGGCCGCGGTCGCCCAGCAGCACGGCCTGGCCGTCGACCAGGCCAGCTACCGGGTCAGCGACAAGGACGGCCTGCGCCGGCTCGAAGTCGGCCTGCCGGTCAAGGCCGCCTACCCGGCGCTGCGCGCCTACCTGCGCGACGTGCTGGCGCTGCCGGCGGCGCCGGTGCTCGACGAACTAAGTCTGCAGCGGGTGCCGTCCGGCGAAGCGCAGGTCGAGGCGAGCCTGCGCCTGTCCTTCTATTTCACGCCATGAACATCGCATCGTTCCGCCGGCGCTGGCTGCCGCTTGGCGCCGGCGCCATCCTCGCCGTCGCCGGCGCCGCCTGGTGGCTGGCCGGCGG
>DASUZG010000413.1:0-2807 GCA_036376995.1 Azonexus sp.
GCCGAAGCCCGGCAGCGGACTGAAACGTTTGAGTAAGGCCATGTTGCTTTTCCTGGTTCCGGGCGGAAGCCATGCGGCCCCCGCCCTGCCCGCGCCTTAGCGCTTGCCGCTCGGCACGTAGATCTGGTCGAAGACGCCGCCGTCGGAGAAATGCACCTTCTGGGCGTTGCGCCAGCCGCCGAAGCTCTTGTCGATGGTCACCAGCTTGGTTTTCACGAACTGCTTGCCGTACTTGGCGGCGACCTTGGCGTCCTGCGGCCGGTAGAAATTGCGCGCGGCGATTTCCTGGCCTTCCGGCGAGTACCAGTAGTCGAGGTAAGCCTGGGCGACCTTGCGCGTGCCGCGCTTGTCGACCGTCTTGTCGACCACGGTGACCGGCGGCTCGGCGAGGATGGAGAGCGACGGCACGACGATCTCGAACTTGTCGCCAAGCTCCTTCAGCGACAGGTAGGCCTCGTTTTCCCAGGCCAGCAGCACGTCGCCGATGCCGCGTTCGACGAAGGTGGTGGTCGAACCGCGGGCGCCGGAATCGAGCACTTTCACGTTGCGGAAGATCTGGCCGACGAATTCCTTGGCCTTGGCTTCGTTGCCGCCCGGCTGTTCCAGCGCGTAGGCCCACGCCGCCAGGTAGTTCCAGCGGGCGCCACCCGAAGTCTTCGGGTTCGGCGTGATGATGGAAACCTCCGGCTTGACCAGGTCGTTCCAGTCCTTGATGCCCTTCGGGTTGCCCTTGCGCACCAGGAAGACGATGGTCGAGGTATAGGGCGAGGCGTTGTTCGGCAGGCGCTTCTGCCAATCCTGCGGGATCAGCCCCTTGTCGGCGATGGCATCGACGTCGTAGGCCAGGGCCAGGGTCGTCACGTCGGCCTCCAGGCCGTCGATCACGGCCCGCGCCTGCTTGCCCGAACCGCCGTGCGACTGGTTGATGGTGACGTTGTCACCGCTCTTCGCCTTCCAGTACTTGGCGAAGGCCGCGTTGTACTCCTGGTACAGCTCGCGGGTCGGGTCGTAGGAGACGTTGAGCAACGAGATATCGGCAGCCAGCGCGGAGCCGGCGACGAGGGAAGCGGCGAGCAGGCCGCCGAAGATGGCTTTGACTTTCATGGAAGACTCCGCTGGTGCGTTGAAGATGGAGCGCAGTCTAGGAAGGCCGGCGGCGGCGCCGAACGAATGATTGTTTATTTGCTTATGAAGCGGGCCGGCAATAGCTCATGCCGGACTAGCGGCTCTTGCCGTCCGGCGGCAGGCTGCG
Organism: Azonexus sp.; assembly: GCA_036376995.1. GTDB lineage: Bacteria > Pseudomonadota > Gammaproteobacteria > Burkholderiales > Rhodocyclaceae > Azonexus. The sequence continues at coordinate 1,253 of DASUZG010000413.1, forward strand.
GTCGACCTGCACGACGTAGCCGTGGGTGCGCAGCAGGCGCACCGCCTGCTCGATGTTGCGCCGCGCGCCGCGCGCCAGCTTGGGCGCCTCGACGGGCAGTTCCGGCGGTTTGAGTTCGAGGCCGTGCCGGCCCAGCCAGGCAGTGATCGCTTCCAGCCCCTTGCGGCCGATGCCTTCCGCCTGCTGCAGGCGGCGGTAGTCGAGGCGGGCCACTTCCTCGGGGGTGAACGCCGGGCGGTCGAAAATCTTGCGCAAGGCGTTGCGCTGCAGCGTCGGCAGCTGATTGACCAGCGCCAGCGCCTGGTCACCGCGATCCGGGCAATCCGTCATCTCATCGGTCATCGCTTCCATCCTCAACGAGCATAGAGGCGGCCAAGCTTAGTCAGCCGGGCGGGCGATCCGAACGACGCTTTCCTGATAACGATATGCAACAACAGTCGGTGCCGATATGCCTCCCCCCGCGACGTGATGGTCGCCAATCGCGAAACCCGCGATGCCCGGGAAGGCATTGCCGCCTTCATCGACAAGCGCGAACCGGTCTGGTACGGAGCGTAACGCCCTAGCTGCTGCTGCCGGCCACCACGCTGGCCGGCTGGCATTCATTGGCCAGCGGCTTGTTCGATTTGGCGTCGAGCAGCAGGCCCTTCCATGGCAGATCGATCCATACCAGCCCGCCCGCCGTGTTCTCGAAGCGCGGCAACCCGGAATACGACGGATCACGGTCGAGACTGTAGGTGGAGCCGTTCCAGTCGAGCAGTATGCGGTGGTTGACCTGTTCGCGAACCTCGCGCTCGACCTTGACCCGCACGCCCAGCTCGCAGTTGTAGTTGCCGCTGGCCAGCTTCAGATTCAATTGCGGCCGGGCGGCAAAATCACCACTCCTGGACGACGGCGCCTCGGTTTTGGCCGGCGACTTGGTGGCCGTTCCGCAGGCAGACAGGCCGAGCGTGAGCAGGGCGGGAAGAAGATAGAAATAGGGAGCCATCGTTGCCATGTTGAGCACCTCCTCGGAGGTCCGTAGATATGCGTTAGACAGGCGCCAATACAAAGATTGCATCGACGCCGGCACACTTTCCTAGCTCGTCAAGACCATGATGGAGAGCGATTTCATATCGACTTATCCGACGGCATATCTGAACCCGGATATTTGCCAAATGCATATACCGACCAACCGTCCGGACTGCCGCTGGCGAGGCTTGGTGTACCGCTCCGGTTACAGGGAAAACGCATCATTGCATGCATTCAAATTATGCATATATGACAACGTCGGAAAACAAGGAAACTGATCCGATAGTTCTGGCCGCTGGATAACGCATGCAGTCGTGGGAATTGCCCACGGAGTGCCAACCGGCCCAAGCTGCACGCATGAAACTGCTGCCCGCGGCCAAATCGAAGGTGAAGTCTCGCAGCCGGCATCCGGTTGCGAATGATCCGCCGGCAGTCCGGCGGGTCGGTTTAGCCGGCGCTGGCCGTCTCTTCGCTCGCAGTTTCGGCGGGCGGTTCTTCCTTTTCTTCCATCGATAGCGACAGGCCGCTGGCGGTCGACGGTTCGCCT
>DASUZG010000414.1:0-5925 GCA_036376995.1 Azonexus sp.
AGGGCCGGGGTTTCCTGGGCGACGCGGGCGATGTGCCAGCTGGCCGGGATCTCTACGTCGCCGGATTCGGCGTGCAATTCGTTGGCGAGCAGCGCGAACAGGCTCGACTTGCCGCAGCCGTTGGCACCGACGACGCCGACCTTCCAGCCGGGGTGCAGTTGAACGGAAGCGTCGACGACCAGCGGGCGGCCGGCGCGGGCGAAAGTGACTTGGCGGAGGGCGATCATGAGGGGGCCGATTATAGCGGCGCCGATGCGCTAGAATCCGGTGGATTCGCCCTTTGATGACATCATGATCAAGCAGATCCGCACCGACCAGCTCAAACCGGGCATGTACATCCACGATCTGAACTGTGGCTGGCTGGATCACCCCTTTTTGTCGAACGCCTTCCACGTCCGCGACCAGGCGACGGTAGACAAGATCATCAATCTCGGCCTGCGCGAACTGTATATCGACACCATCAAGGGCGCCGATGTCTGGGCCGCGCCGACGCAGCAGGAAGTCAGCGCCGATCTCGACCGGCGGCTGGAGGAAATCGCCCGCCGGCAGGCGGAGAAGCCGGTCGTCACGGCGCTCAGGGACGAGGTGGTGCGTGCCCGCCGGCTGCACGGCGAAGCCCACAAGATCGTCCGCCACATGATGGACGACATCCGTCTCGGCCAGCAGATCGCCATCGATCGCGTCGAACCGCTGGTCGAGAACATGGTCGAATCGATCTTCCGCAACCAGGATGCGCTGCTGCCGCTGGCCCGGCTGAAGAAGCACGACGATTACACCTTCGAGCATTCGGTCGGCGTCTGCGCGCTGCTGGTCGCCTTCGGCCGCGGCATGAAGCTCGACAAGGCGGTGGTCAAGGACATGGCGCTCGGCGGCCTGCTGCACGACGTCGGCAAGGCGCGCATCCCGGACGCGATCCTGAACAAACCGGGCAAGCTGACCGATGACGAGTTCGTACACATGAAAGCCCACGTCGACCTCGGCGTGCAGGTGCTGCAGCAGACGCCCGGCATTCCGGAGATCGCGCTGCGGGTGACGGCCGAGCACCATGAGCGCTTCGACGGCACCGGCTACCCGGGCAAGCTGACCGAAGGCGGGATCAGCCTCTACGGCCAGATGGCGGCGATTGTCGATGTGTATGACGCGATCTCGTCGGACCGCGTTTACCACAAGGGCATGCCGGCGACGCAGGCGTTGAAGAAGCTGCTCGAATGGAGCAACCACCACTTCGACCCGCAGCTGGTGCAGGCCTTCATCCGCGCCATCGGCATCTACCCGACCGGCGCGCTGGTCCAGCTGGAAAGCAAGCGGCTCGGCGTGGTCGTCGAGCAGAACGAGAAAAGCCTGCTCGCACCGGTGGTCCGCATCTTCTACCATGCCGGCAGGCAGCATTACGTGACGCCGGAAATCATCGATCTCGCGAAGTCGCAGGATCGTATCGTCAGTTTCGAGAATTTCGACAAGTGGAAAATCAATCCGTACCAATGGTTGCCCGCCTGATCGCCCTGCTGCTGTGCAGCCTGCCGGCCCTGGCCGTCGCGGACGATGCGGCGGCGGTGGCCGCCGACCGCCAGCAGCGGCGCGAGCGGGCGGCTGCGCTGCACGGCGAGGCGGCTGAACAGCGGGCTCGCGCCGATGCGCTGCTGGCCAGCCAGCAGGCCGACTGCGCCAAGCGTTTCTTCGTTACCGCCTGCCGCGACGAGGCCAAGGCCGAACATCTGCGGACCATGCTCGAAGTCCGGCGCCTGGAGGGCGAGAGCGACGTGCTCGAGCGTGAGGTGAAGCGCGAGGAGGCGCTGGAGCGCGAACGGCAGCGCGAAGCCGATCTTCAGCGCCGCGACTCCGAACTGCCGGCCCGCGAGGCCGCCGTCGCGGCCGAGCGCAAGGCGACCGACGAGGCGATTGCCAAACGCCTGGCCGACAAGGAACGGCGGGCCGCCGAAGGTGCCCGGCGCAAGGCCGCCGAGGCCGAGAAGCAGCGGCAGAAGCAGGCCGACCACGACGCCCGCGTGGCCAAGAAGAAGCAGCAGGCGGAACGGCAATAGGCGGGCGGCCGAGATGATCCGCAAGCTCCCCATCGACCAGTTGCTGCCCGGCATGTATGTCGTGGATCTGCATCGGCGCTGGCTGGAGCATTCGTTCTGGCGGCAGAAATTCACCATCCGCGACACCGAGCAGATCGTCCGCCTGGTCGAGGAAGGCATCACCGAAGTCAGCATCGACACCGCCAGGGGCATCGACCTGCCACCACCCGAGCCGCCGCCGGCTGCCAGTGGCGGCGACGAGATCGAGCGCCACTTCGTAAACCGCCTGGAGCGGCTCAAGGCCAAGCCGGCGACCGTCTCGCTGGGCGAGGAGCGGCGCCGGTCGGCGCGGCTGATCGGCGAAGCCAGCGCCACCGTCGCCGACCTGATGCTGGCGGCACGCAGCGGCCGCGAAGTCGATGCCGCCCGGCTCGAACCGGTCGTCGGCAAGATGCTCGAATCGGTGCTGCGCAACCCGGATGCCCTGGCGCCGCTGGCCCGGCTGAAGACCCCCGACGCCTACGCCACCGAACATGCCGTGGCCACCGCCGCGCTGGTCATCGCCCTCGGCCACCAACAGGGGCTGCCGGAGCCGGAGCTGGAAAAGCTGGCGCTCGGCACCATGGTCAAGGACATCGGCCAGTCGGCCCTCGACGCCCGCCTGATCACCAAGCCGGGCATGCTGTCGCAGTCCGAGTACGCCGTCGTCCAGAGCCACGTCGAGGAAGGACTGTCGGTGCTGCAGGCGACGGTGCGCCTGGCCGAAACCTCGGTCGCCGTGGTGCTCGAACACCACGAGCGCTACAACGGCTACGGCTACCCCTACCGCATGGCCGGCGACGAAATCTCGGCGGCCGGGCGCATGGCGGCCATCGTCGACGCCTACGACGCGATGACCTCGGACCGCCCGTACCGGCCGGCCGTCTCGCCGTCGCTGGCGCTGCGCATGCTGTACGACCAGGGCGGCAGCCAGTTCGATCCCGAACTGGTCGCGGCCTTCGTCCGCACCGTCGGCATCTACCCGGTGGGTACCCTGGTGATGCTCGAAAGCGGCCATCTGGCCGTGGTCGAGGAAATCCACCACGACAACATCCGCAGTCCGGTGGTGCGCGTCATCTACCACGCCGGCCGTCGTCAGTACGTGGCGCCGGTGATGGTCGACCTGTCCCGCAGCATTGGCAACCACTACGGCCAGATCAAGCACGCCGAAACCTTCGAGCGCTGGGGCCTCAGTCCGTTGCGCTGGCAACCTGCCTGAGCAGCTTGCCGATCGGCGCCGGCACGCCGCTGCCGGCGGCTTCATGCAGGTCCAGCCATTCGAGGCCGGGTTCGCCCAGCCGGGACGGCGCCTGCACTTCGCACAGCACCGGTTCCAGGGTCAGGCGGAAATGCGTGAAGGCATGGCGCAACGGCGGTAGCGGCCGCTGGCGAAGGGCCTGCAGTCCGAGCCGGGCCAGCACCGCCTCGACGGCGCCTTCCGGCGGCACCAGCAGGCCGCCCCACAGTCCGCTCGGTGGGCGCCGTTCGAGCAACACGCGGCGGGCGTCGCAAATCAGCACGAATGTCGCCGAGCGCTCGGGCACCGCCACCCGCGGTCGCGCTTCCGGCAGCGTTGCCTGGCGCCCCTGCTGGCGCGCCAGGCAGCCGGCGGCCAGCGGACAGCGCCCGCAGGCCGGCCGGCTGCGCGTGCAGGTGCCGGCGCCGAGATCCATCAGGCCCTGCGTGTAGGCTTCGACGTCGCGTGCCGGCAGCAGGCTTTCGGCCACTTCCCACAGCTGGCGGTGCACCTTGGCTTCGCCGGGGAAACCCGCCACGGCGAAATAGCGGCACAGCACGCGCTTGACGTTGCCGTCGAGAATCGCCGCCCGCTCGCCGAAGGCAAAGGCAGCCACGGCCGCGGCCGTCGACCGGCCGATGCCGGGCAGTTCCTCGAGACCGGCGGCGCTGGCCGGAAAACGGCCGCCGTGCCGCTCGACCACCTGCTGCGCGCAGCGGTGCAGATTGCGCGCCCGGGCGTAGTAGCCGAGGCCGGCCCAGTGTTCCATCACCGTCTCGACCGGTGCCGCCGCCAGCGCCCCGACATCGGGAAAACGGGCGAGAAAGCGCTGGTAATAGGGGATCACCGTCGCGACCTGGGTCTGCTGCAGCATGATCTCGGAAAGCCAGATCCGGTACGGATCGCGGGTGTTCTGCCAGGGCAGGTCGTGGCGTCCGGCAGTCTTCTGCCAGGCGACCAGGAGGTCGGCAAAGGAGGGTGGGGCGGTCAAATTCTGCCTCGACGCGGGCTGCGGGAGCACGGATAATACGGCGTTTTTCGCCGTCCCCGCCCGATCGTCCGCCATGACCAAAGTTCCCAACGATACCCGTGCCCTGCGCAATGCCCTCGGGCGCTTCGCCACCGGGATCGCCATCGTCACGGCGCTCGACCCCGACGGCCGGCCGATCGGCCTGACCGTCAATTCCTTCTCGGCCGTCTCGCTCGACCCGGCGCTGGTGCTGTGGTGCCTCGACAACGGCTCGCACAGCCTCGAAGCCTTCCGCCGCGCCAGCCACCACGCGATTAACATCCTTTCGGCGGACCAGATGGATCTCTCCAACCGCTTCGCCACCTGGCCGACCGAGCGTTTCGTCGGCCTGCCGTGGCAGCCCGGCGCCGGCGGCGCCCCGGTCTTTCCCGACTGCTGCGCAGTGTTCGAAGTGGCCAACGAAACGGCCCATGCCGGCGGCGACCACACCATCTTCGTCGGCCGCGTCGAACGCTTCAGCGAAGCCACCGAACTCGCCCCGTTGCTGTTCCACGCCGGCCAGTACCGGCAACTGGCCTGACCGCCCGAGCATTGAAGCGGCCGGCATCTGCGCTTAGAATGCAGCCTCTTGCCCAGAGCGGGCGTCGTATAATGGTAATACCCTAGCTTCCCAAGCTAGAGCCGTGGGTTCGATTCCCATCGCCCGCTCCACATCGAATTCAGGCAGGTCATTGATCTGCAAAAGAAAAAGCCAACCGAGACCGGTTGGCTTTTTTGTCGTCTGGTCGATATCTGGTCAGAGCTGGGTAGAACTCAATCAAGCAGCTTCCAGCGCTGATTCAATGAGGGTGTCGGCCAACGTGGCTTGACGCTGACGGGCGGCGGCCAGATCGGCCTTTAGGCGGTCGCAGAGGGCCATCAGTTCATCGACTTTGCCGACGATACGGCGTTGTTCGGATAATGGCGGCAATGGAATCCTTAGCTCTGCAACGTCGGACAAACGAAAGCTGTTCTTGATACCTCGCTGCGGTCCATTAAATTGAACAGTTGCCATTGGGGAGCGGAGCACCTCGGGAATATATAGCCCTCTCATGATCGAAATCGTACGAATCATCGATGTGCGCTGATTAATGTAAGCCTCGCCGAAACCTTCAGGGATTAGACCGAGAAGCCCCACCTCACCAGTAATCGATAGAAGAAGGTCGCCAGCCTGCAGAAGCGTTCGCGTAACGCACGGCGCAGGTCCCTTGATCCTGCGCCGTGCTTGGAGTGAAGTTGCCGCAGCAGGACTGAGGATGGGCTCCAACTTTTACTGCTATATACCCCTACGGCGGCAGTTGGAGGCAACTCCAAACCGTGCGTAACCGGCCCTGGGCAGTTTTTCAAAAACTTTGACGCACTACGCGGAATACCTGCCAATAGTCGACATCTACGATTCGCTCCGTTGCCGACGTGGCAACTCAACTGGAGATTTGAATCATGTCTAAGAAGTCCGCATCCACCGCTCGTACCCCGATGACCCAGAGCGCCGTAGCACGTATCCATTCCGCTGAAGCTCGCGCTGGCAACGGTCAAGTATCCGCTGATAGCTTTACCGCACGTGCCCAGCGGACTGTAGCAAACCAAGTCGCCCCCAAGAAACCGTAACTGGAACGGCC
>DASUZG010000415.1:0-5837 GCA_036376995.1 Azonexus sp.
GATCTTGTCCTTGGCCAGGATGTGAATTTCGTCATTGCTGCTGGTCATCGTGATCGACTGGTCGGCGAGGATTTCCATGGCGTCGGAATGCGCCTGGATGGTGTGGCTGCCAGCCTGGGCGATGCTCTTGATGCCGCCGGCGTGGCTGTACCAGCTGGCCCCTTCGCCGACTGTCGCCGAGACGGTATGGGCGCTGGCGACGTGCAGATCCTGTTGCACCGTGGCATGCAGGTGGCCGCCGGCGAATAGCAGGGTGCTGGCCGGGCTGGCCAGGCCGATGTCGGCTGGCGCTTCGGCGAGGATGATGGGTGCGGCGAAGCGTTCGGCCAGGCCGCCCGCTTCACGGCTGCCGGAGCGTGCCTTGCGGGCCGGCTGGCCACCGATGTCGCCGGTGTAGTGGCCGTCCTGCTGCGGATCGATGCTCTGGATGAACTTGCTCTGGGCGGCGTTGGCCTGGAGCGGCAAGGCCGTTTGCCGTGCGGCAGAGTCGGACAGCGCCTTGGCTGTTTCCTCGGCAGCTTTCAGCTGACCGACGGTTTCGGCGACATCAAGTTGCGAGCCCTGGCCGTCGGGTCGCACCGTAGCCGAGATCAGGATGCCTTCGCCGGCGCGCACGGCCAGCCAGGCATCGGTCCGCAGTTCGAAGCCGCTGCCGCGCCAGGCGCCGCGAGTAGCCGAATCTGGTGCCTGATGGATGAGATGGCCAAAACTCAGCTGGCTGGCGTTCTCGCTGGTCGCCAGGCGGGTGCGCAACTGGCCGGGCGCATCGTCGACGACCCACTGGTTGAAGCCGGCCTCGAAGTTATGGCTCATCCAGCCGGAAAGTACCCCCGGATGGTTGGCGGCCGCGTCATGGCCGGCGCTGAACGGCGGCAGGTCGGCGCCGTTGTAAGCCTGGCCGACGACCAGCGGCCGGTCGATATCGCCGTCAACAAAATCGACCAGCACTTCGGTCCCGAGGCGCGGCAGGAAGTGGCTGCCCCAGTTGGGACCGGAAAGCCATTCACCGACACGAACCCAAGTGCCGGACTGGTCGTTACCCGGCGCATGGCCATTCTTGCCCGGCGCTTCGGCCGCCAACCCGCCTAGATTGGGTGCCGTACCACGCTGCCAGTGAAACTGGATCTTGATCCGGTGATCGCGCTCGGTAGTCAGCGCCTGCCCGGGCAGGCCGACGACCAGAGCGGTCTGCGGCCGGGCCACGGGTTTGTCGAGAGGCAGCGGCACCACCGGCTGCGAGGCCGGCTGGGCCAGCAGTTCGTTACGATAGCTGCCGGCCTCGACATCGCTGCACCCCAGCAATTCGGCCGCCTGAGCGCCGAGGTTGTTGGCGCCATGATGGTCGACGGCCAGCACCGTGAAACGGGCGGCATCATCGACGTAATTCGCATGCTGGCTGAGGGTGAAGACGGTGCCCTCGGCCAATTGCCGCACCGTACCGGCACCGCGAAAGCGCAACATCAGCGACTCGTGGGCGGCGAGCCGCAGGTCGGTGTGCAGTTGCGCGGCGGAGCTGTCTGCAAAGCGGTAGGGACGGCTGGCCTCGTGAATTTCGAGCATGGGCAGGTCGCCGTTGTCGACGCAGCTGCGCGCTTCGGCACCGGTGGCAACCAGGCTTTTGTAGTCCCAGCCGGCCAGCGCAACGGCATTCGGCTGGACGGAGCGCTCTTCCTGCCAAGTCTGCAAAGTATCCGAGTCCTCGGTGGCATCGTTGCGATGGAAACGGGCAATCGGTTGTACTGCGGCCGGCAGTTCCGCTTCCCGGTCGAACACAAGCAGCTGGTGGCGTGCATGCGTCGCCGCATCGCCAGCCATCGCCGACTGGTCGTGGACGAAGCGGAACGACAGCCCCTCTTCGGCTAACAGCCGCCGGACGAAATCGAGATCGGTCTCGCGGTACTGGGTAACGCAGCTGTAGCTACGCAACGTCTGGGTCACCTGACTGCACCAGTGGGCCTGCGGATAATCGGTGAAGATCTGGCCCAGGATGTCGAGCACGTTCTTATCCTGGAACAGATGGTTGTCGCGACGCTGGCCGAGAAAGGCCAGCCACGGCTCCATGATCAGTCGGTAGCGGGCGAGGCCACCATCGGCACCCAGCTGCATGGCTTCGGTGACGTAACCGTGCCACGAACGCCGGCTGCCGTCGGCCTGTAGCAGGCGCAGCGTGACTTCCTCGCCGAGCAGCGTCTTCAGATCGAAATAGGCGTGAGTCGAGACGCAATCAATGGTGCAGCGAAAGCCCTCGGAAATGGCCTCGCGTCCGGAGAAACGTTCGACGACCAGTGCGGCATCGGCCAGGGCCGTCTTGATCTCGAGCAACCGGGTGTCCTGGGAGAGGAAGGCAGCGAGCGGGAAATGGATAGCCATTGCACGCAGTCATATGACATTAAAATACAATTCCATCATGACACCGGCAATTCGGTCAAGAATTGCCGCCGCCTTCACGTACTGCCCGCCGCTTGCCTGTGTGCGCCACCGAACCTTTCACCCTGCCGGCTGCCCATCGCTCAACACATCGGCCGGCTGCACCGGAACCCCTTGAAGAAGTCCGTCCCAGGAGGTCATCCATCATGAACAGGTTCATCGCTTCCGTTTCCGCCCTTGCCGTCGGGGCCGCCACCCTGGCTGGCTGCGCCAACATGTCCGAGAGTCAGCGCACCACCGCCACCGGCGGCGCCATCGGCGCCGTGGCCGGGGCAGCCATCGGTGCGGCGACTGGTGGCAGCAAGGGAGCGGCGGCCGGGGCGGTGGTCGGCGGGGCACTCGGCGCCGGCGGCGGCTACCTGTGGTCGCAGCGCATGCAGGAACAGAAGGCGACCATGGAACAGGCCACGGCGGGCACCGGCGTCGGCGTCAGCCAGACGGCCGACAACCGCCTCAAGCTCGACATTCCGAGCGACGTGTCCTTCGATTCCGGGCGTTACGACATCAAGCCGAACCTGCGCCCGATCCTCGACCGCTTCGCCACGACGCTGACGCAGAACCCGGTGACAACGGTCAACATCATCGGCCATACCGACAGTTCCGGCTCGGATGCCGTCAATCAGCCGTTGTCGGTCAATCGTGCCAGCGCCACCCGCGACTATCTGGTGGCGCGCGGCGTGGCTGCCGGCCGGATCACGATCGACGGGCGCGGCTCGCGCGAACCGGTCGCCGACAACGGCACCGCAGCCGGGCGGGCGATGAATCGGCGGATCGAGATCTACGTCGCCGAGGCGGCCCGCTGAGGCTGCCCGGGTAGCCGCTCAGCGGCCCTTGCGCGCCGGCTTGTACTGTTTGAAGACGGCGCGCGCATCCTGTTCGGCGCGCTCCTGGGTGCAGATCGACGGATCGTCGTCGTGGCCGCTGAAATAGTCGTCGGCTTGGGCGCGCATGACGATGGCGATGGCGACCTCGTCGCTCAGGGTGTAAATCTCGGTCAGCAGCGTGGCCACTTCGTCGAGGTGCTGCTCGTAGGTCATCGTTTTGGGGTTCATGGCGCGGCGGGGTCGTAGTGGCGGGATCGCCGGGCGGATTCTAGCAAGCCCCCGGGTATGATGCGGCCAACCGGGCTCGTGCCAATCATTGCCGGACGATCATGAACGCCGCCGTCGACCTCTATTGCGAACGGACCTCGACCGCCTTCTGGGCGGAGCCGGTCAATGCCCTGACCAATCTCTCGTTCCTGTTCGCCGCCGGGCTGCTGCTCGCGCTGCTGCGGCGCACGCGAACGCCGGCCGACGGCCCGGGCCGCTTCCTGATCGCCAACCTCGCCGCCATCGGCCTCGGCAGCTTCCTGTTCCACACCGTCGCCGACCGGCTGACGATGCTGGCCGACCTGCTGCCGATCTTCATCTACCAGTTGGCCTTCCTCGCCGCCTACGGGCGTCGCGTCGCCGGCTGGCGATGGCCGGCGGTGGCCGGGCTGCTGCTGGCCTTCCTGCTGGTCAACGCGGCCTTCGCCCAGTTGCCGGCGCACTGGCTCAACGGCTCGCTGCTGTACGGCGGCGCCCTCGTCTTCGTCGGCGCCCTCGCCGCCTGCCACCGGCACGACCGGCGGCGCGAACCGGGCATCCTGTGGCTGGCCTTCGCGGTATTCGTCATCTCGCTTGCCTGCCGGTCGCTCGATGCCTGGATCTGCCCGGCATGGCCGCTCGGCACCCATTTCCTCTGGCACCTGCTGAACGGTGCCGTGCTCTACCTGACGACCCGCGCCTACCTGCTCAACCAGCCGGCGCGAACCTAGCCGGCCGCCGAAGGTCCATTCCTCTGTCCTTCGGAGGATTTGCCATGACCCGAGCACGCCACTTGCCCGCCTTCCTGCTGCTGGCCCTGTGCCTGAGCCTGGGCGCGCTGCCGGCAGCAGCCGGCGGCTCCAACTACGGCACCGCCCCGGGCAACCTGCCGCGACTCACCGGCGAAGTCAGCGAATGGCCGGTGCCGACCCCGCAGTTCGCCCGCGACCCGGCCATCGCGCCGGACGGCAGCATCTTCATCGCCGTCATGCGCGGCAACAAGATCGCCCGCTTCGACCCGGCGACCGCCACTTTCCGTGAATGGGATCTGCCGCGGGACCACCATCCGCACGGCCTGCTCGTCGACCGCCGCGGCATCGTGTGGACCACCGGCAACGGCAACGGCACGATCGGCCGGCTCGACCCGGCCAGCGGCGACATCCGCGAGTTCCGCACGCAGTCCGACGGCAGCGGCCCGCACACTGTTGTCATCGGCGACGACGGGAAGACCCTGTGGTTCACCATGCAAAGCGGCAACCGCATCGGCCGCCTCGACACGGCGAGCGGCGAGATCCGCGAATACCGCACGGCCGGCGGCCCCTACGGCATCGCCCTCGACCGTCGCGGGCTGGTCTGGTTCTGCCGCATGGGCGACGACAGGCTGGGCATTCTCGACCCGGCCACCGGCACCCTCAGCGAACTGGTCATGCCCGCCGGCTCGCGGCCGCGGCGCATGGCCAGCGCCCCCGACGGCTCGATCTGGGTCACGCTGTACGGCAGCAACAAGCTGGCCCAGGTCGATCCGGCGGCGCGCAAGATCGTGCGCCAGATCGACCTGCCGGCCGGCCCGGATGGCGGCGCCTACGCGGTCAGCATCGACGGTGCCGGCCTGGTCTGGGCCAACGAGATCAAGACCGACAGTGTGCTGCGCCTCGATCCGGCCAGCGGCGAACTGCGGGTGATCAAGCTGCCCACGGCCGGCGCCGGCATCCGCAAGATGGTCGTCGATGCGCAGGGCCGGCTGTGGTACATGGGCAGCCACAACGGCCGCCTGGGCATGGTCCGCTAGCCGCCGGCGGGTGGAAGCGGCCGCCAGCGCGGCCATTCACGGCGGGGAATTTGATCCAGGTTCAATGTCGGCAGCCGGCGCCTTTCCTATAATCCGGGCCATGATCCAGTTCACCAATCTTGCCAAGACCTTCCGCCGCGTCCGGGTGCTCGATGGCATCGATCTCGAAATCGGTCTCGGCGAGCGCGTCGCCCTGATCGGTTCCAACGGCGCCGGCAAGACCACGCTGATCCGCTGCCTGCTCGGCGAATACACGCACGACGGCAAGGTCTCGATCGCCGGCCTCGACCCGCGCAGCAACCGCACCGCGGTGCTCGGCAACATCGGCTTCGTGCCGCAACTGCCGCCGCCGCTGAAAATGCCGGTCGGCCAACTGATCGATTTCTCGGCCTCGCTGTGCGCTACCGACCCGCAGCGCATCCACGCCATCGCCCGCCGCCTCGGCCTCGACGTCGACGGCATCCTGTCCCGCCAGTTCGTCCGCCTCTCCGGCGGCATGAAGCAGAAGCTGCTGATCGCCATCGCGCTGGGCCGCGACGCCCAGGTGCTGG